>CAZAMX010000484.1:0-2040 GCA_964486095.1 uncultured Acetatifactor sp.
CCTATGGAACGGCTCTCCCATCAGGCTTTTAGGTAGCCGCACTGGAAAGCTGGCGGAGGAAGACGGGCCCGTTCAGCTCAGCCTCTTCGATTATGCGGCCGCGGTGTCTGAGAAACAGCAAAAGCTTGATGATGCCTAAGATAAGATTCGCAGTAAATACGGGGATAACGCCATAAAAAGAGGGAGCCTCATGGACTCCCCTTACCAGTGACTCTTCTTCATTTTTTCTTTACGCTGTAGCCAAAGGTGCCCAGCTGTTCTCCGCAGACAAGATATGCTCCGTGAGAATATACAATCGGCTCTGCCCGATCCAGATGGAACTTATGATTCTCATCCATATATTTTTCATCTGCATGGACAGCAGCCACATCCGCCAGAAACATATCATGAGACCCCAGGGGCATAACCTGCCTGACCCGGCACTCAATGTTTACCGGACTCTCTGCAATCAGCGGTGCCCTGACCTCCCTGCCGGGAAGCGGCGTCAGCCCCAGCTCCTTAAACTTGTCCACCTCGCGTCCGCTCTTTACACCGCAGTAATCCGTGGCAAAAGTCAGCCGGCGGGTGGTCAGATTGATCACAAATTCACCCGTGTCCTTTATGATGGGAGAAGAATACCTCTCCGGCCGCAGCGATATGCTGACCATGGGCGGATTGGTACAAACCGTTCCCACCCATGCAACCGTTATAATATTTGCTTTTCCGTCCCTGTCAGCCACGCTCACCATGACCACCGGCAGCGGATACAGCATATTGCCGGGTTTCCAGATCTCTCTTGCCATGACTGCCTCCGTCTTTCCTAAAGCAGGCCGATTCCCAACAGATCCAGCAGCTGAAGCACTGCGCCCGCCAGAGAAAACACCAGCGCCGCAACCGAGATTCCCAGCACGATTCCCAGTCTGCCTTTCATGGCGTTCAGCTTTTCGGACATTTCTGCCAGAGCCTCTCCCTGCTTTCCGCTTTCCTCCACGACTACCGCCTGTACATTGCGGTATACCTTCACACATTCCTTGTGTACGTTTTCCTCAACGGCCGTAAATCTTTCTTCCAGTCCGTCCCCGGGATTCTCATCCGGCTTTTCCTCAAGACGAACGGATAGCTGCTCAAGCTTATTTGCCAGTTCTCCCTTCGCCTCTCCAAGCTGAGCGCTCATGCTGCCCAGCTGCCCGTTTATGCTGTCAACCTGGACCTTCATATCTCCAAGCTGTCCGTCAACATTGCCCAGCTGCCCGTTTACGCTGTCAACCTGAGCCCTCATGTCTCCTATCTGCCCGCCCAGCTTCTCCAGCCCTGACGCATCCTGCTGAATCGCCCTGATCTTGGCAAGACTTTCTTCCACCAACCGCTTTATCTCCGCCGTAGTTTCCCTGGAAGCGCCCTTTAATCCGGCGGCGTTTTCATCCACCAGCTTTTGAAGCCTGTCCAGGCATTCGTTATATTCGGCCACCCGGCTCCTGAGTCCGTTCAGCTCTTGGATCTCGGCCGTGGTATTGGCCTTGATAATCTCCTGAGCGTTTATTTTCTGTGCCAGTTTATCCATAAATATATCCATCTGTATTCCTCCAAATGTCACAGCACTTCTTTGGGATTTTGCACCATTATATCATTATTTTATCTATTTTACAACTCAAAATCAAACCTGAAATTGCCCGGACGGAACACGGGCGGTCAGTTATCGCCGTATACCTCCTGCCGGTACGCCACGCCATAACATTCATCCGCAGGCACCGTCACATACCCCCGCTCAATGAAGCTTTCCTCCATTCCGTTTTTCCCCCGCAAATAAACGTAGACCACCGTATCCTTCCTCCGCTCTTCTTCATCCTCCGGCGGATTTACATTCATCAGGTATCTTCCAAAGCGCTTTACGTCCAAAAATCTTGCGTCACCCGCATATTCCACCGTATCCATAAACTCGTAAGGAGAAATCTTGGCATAAAGCATAATATTGGCATAATTCAACGCAAATACGGAAATTTCTCCGTCGGTAAGAGACTGGGCATATGCAAGCGCATCCTCATACCGGTACCAGTTCATATG
>CAZAMX010000485.1:0-1720 GCA_964486095.1 uncultured Acetatifactor sp.
CTAACATGTTTGTTACCTCCGTTTTATATATAGTATTACCATAAAGCTCGTTAATCGCGCAGGAAATTCAAATGCCGCTGCGCGTCGCTTGATTTTCCACTGCTCATATTATATCACGATTTTACCCTTATATCAATTCCTTTACAGATATTCTTGATTTCTACTTTCGTATGAGCGCCCCCGTTTTCTCCGTCCAGCGTCCAGGTAACCGGCTCCTTCGATTCCAGAGTCAGATGTGCCGTCCGAAAGCAGTACATATAGCTGCTGTCAATATTCCTGTTCAGCAGCGAGACCATAATACTGCTTAATTCCACAGGATTTCTGGGCCTTTTGATCAGTGTCACCTCAAACACGCCGTCGTCCAGTTTTACGTTTTTCCCGGTAATATTCTTAAATCCGCCCACAGACAGGGAATTTGTCACCATGCCGAAAATAAAATCGTCCTCTATGACCTTATCGCCGCAGATTACCTTCATGGCATAGGACTTTATGGCGGACAGCCTGTTCATTCCTTCCAGCAGATATGCCATATGGCCCAGAACATTCTTCACGTCCTGCTTCGTCTCATAGGAAACGTCGGTAAACAGGCCAAACGCAGCAATGTAAACAAATAAGTCCTCGTTAAAGGATCCCACATCACAGGCAAAATCTCTGCCGTTTACAATAACCTCAGCCGCCCGGATCATATTCTTGGGCAGCAAAAGACTGCCTCCGAAATCGTTGGTACTTCCCGCAGGAATGTAGCCGATGGGCACACGGGAGCCGTTCTGCATCATACCCGTCACTACCTCATCCAGGGTACCGTCGCCGCCGCTGCACACGATCAACTCGTAGTCCTTTGCGCGTTTTTTCACGATCTGCCTGGCATCATCGTGCTTCCTTGTGGGAAATATGGTTATATCATACTCTCTGGCCGCAAATATATCCAATATATCTGCCAGCTTCGCCTTAATTTGTGCCTTCCCCGCCCTGGGGTTATACACAAAAAGAAGCTTTTTGCCCATAAGCAGCTCTCCTTTAAGCGCCCTTTCTTCCTTCCAGGAAATTCTCAATTCCTGCAACAGCCGCCTGTTCGTCTGCACCGTCAGCAGAAACCTCCAGCTGCTCGCCGTTGTCCAGCCCCAGGCTCATCATTCCCATGATGCTCTTGGCATTCAATCTCCTGTCCCCCAGCTGAAAGTAAATCTTACTTTCATACATGATGGCTTCCTGCACCAGCAGCGCTATGGGCCTTGCCTCCAGCCCGCTCTCCAAATTAATGCGAATGTCTCTCTTTATCATAATACTCCTCCATTCTTAAGAACGTCCTGCCTTTGGGACTATCCGGCCTGTTTGTGACGTTCTTAGCACAAACAGCCCTCTTCTCTTACTTTCTCGGCAAGCTCGCCAAGCTTGCGTAATCTATGATTGACCCCCGACTTTCCGATCGGAGGATTGAAGTATTCTCCCAGCTCCTTTAGGGATGCGTCCGGATTCTCCAGCCGGATTTCCGCCATCTCCCGCAGGGCACGGGGAAGATTCTGCAAACCATAATGTACTCTCAAATACTCTATATCGTCCACCTGCCTGGTGGCAGCATTCACGGTTTTGGCAATATTTGCCGTCTCGCAGTTCACCCTTCTGTTCACGGAATTTCTCATCTCCTTTAAAATGCGGAGATTTTCCATGTGCATCAGGGATACCGGGGCCCCGCAGACATTCAGCAGGTCCACAATGCCTT
>CAZAMX010000485.1:1730-2034 GCA_964486095.1 uncultured Acetatifactor sp.
CCTGAAGCTGCCTGGCTTTTCTTTCGTCGGTACATGCAAATTCCAAATGATAACTTTTGGCAGGATCGCTCATGGAACCTGCGCTAAGGAAAGCCCCGCGAAGAAACGCTCTTCTGCAGCAGGCATTTTTGATAACCAGGCGGCTTACCGGTTCCTCCAGGCGGCCCAGCTTCCGCAAAATACCCTGCATCTCATCGGCGCTTAAGGCAACGCCACTTTCCATATTATAAGTTTTTTTCAATAATGTAAAGCCTTTTCTTACAAGCGCTTCATTTTCGGTCTGAAATCCTATGGTATAATTTCC
>CAZAMX010000486.1:0-719 GCA_964486095.1 uncultured Acetatifactor sp.
GTCAGGAGGAAATTCCTGGAGGAACACCCTGAGGCTGTGGAGGCATTTTTGGAGGAACATGCCCTCAGCGTGGATGCCATTAACAGCGATACAGCGGCAGGAGCTGCATTGGCAGCTGCGGCGGGGATTGTGCCCAAGGAAGCTATTGCCGAAAAGTCCATTCCCCTTTGCCATATTACCTGTATTACAGGGGAAGAAATGAAAGCAGATTTGTCCGCTTATCTGGAGGTGCTTGCGAACCTTGACAAGGCGCTGGTCGGCGGCCGGGTGCCGGAGGAAGACTTTTACTGGACCGGCACACATTGATTTCCGCGAGCAAATACTGCTCGCTGAGCAAGTATTGCTTGCTGAGTAAGCATTGTTCGCTGAGTAAACACTGCTCGTTGAGTAATGAGCCTATATTTGGTGAATGCTGTGAGGCTGCTGACGCAAGCCGGTTGTGGATACTGCACTATTACCGCATGCAGGATGGAGTGCGAACAAATGAACAACTATGTAAAAAAAGGATTGATCCTTCTCTTTTGGCTGGGGGTATGGACGCTGCTTGCCCTGGCGGTGAACAACCGGATACTGATGGTGACGCCTTTCCGGACGGCAGACAGGCTTCTGCATCTGTTGGCAGAGAAGGATTTCTGGTTTTCTGTGGGTGGAAGCCTTATGCGCATTAGCTTAGGCTTTGTTACGGGTCTCTGTACAGCATTGCTTCTGGCATTGCCCAG
>CAZAMX010000486.1:729-2033 GCA_964486095.1 uncultured Acetatifactor sp.
TGCCCTTTCTGGAAGAACTGCTCTCACCTGCGATGAAGCTGATTATGGCAGTACCCGTAGCCTCTTTCGTGGTATTGCTGCTAATCTGGTGGGGTTCCTCCTTTTTGGCAGTGGCAGTCTGCTTCCTGGTGGTGCTGCCCTGTATTTACACCAATGGGCTGGAGGGACTGAAGGCTGCGGATAAAAAACTGCTGGAGATGGCACGGGTTTTCCGGCTTCCCTTTCGCAGTCGTTTTTTTTATATTTATTGTCCGGCGCTGAAGCCCTTTCTTTACAGCGGCATGAAGCTTGCGCTGGGAATGTGCTGGAAGGCGGGGGTAGCGGCGGAGGTGATTGGTACGCCGGAGCATTCCATTGGCGGCGGCCTTTATTTATCCAAAATATATCTGGATACGGCGGGAGTATTTGCCTGGAGCGCCGTAGTTATTTTTTTGAGTATGCTGTTTGAAAAACTGGTCTTAATGCTGGCAGGACTGTTCTTTGCGTGGCAGCCTGCCTGCAGCGCTCCGGAACAAAAGAGGGAAGAATGCAGTGATATAGCGCTGGAAGCCGTGACGAAGAGCTTCGGAGAACAGAAAGTGATTTCCGGTCTGACAGTGGTTTATCCGGCAGGGGAGGTCTGTTATCTGCGGGGGCCCTCAGGTACCGGAAAGACTACGCTGCTGCACATTCTTGCAGGACTTCTGGAGCCGGAGGAGGGATGTATTTTTACGCCGGATACAGTGAGTGTCATGTTTCAGGAGGACAGACTTTGCGAGGAATACAGCGCGGTAAAGAATGTGGAGCTAGTTTGCGGGGACAGGAAGCGTGCGGCGGAAGCTCTGGCGGAGCTGTTGGAGAAAGAGGCGTTGGAAAAGCCCTGCGGCCGGCTGAGCGGGGGCATGAAACGCCGGGTGGCGCTTGTGCGTGCTCTGGAGGCGGACGCAGCATATGTACTTTTAGACGAGCCCTTGACCGGAATGGACGATGAGACCCGCAGACGGGCCGAAGATTACATCTGCCGCAGGCAGAAGGGGAGGACGCTTATCATTGCCACGCATATATAGTTTTGTTGTTTTGGATTTCCGCGGGGCGGAAATTCTATTTGACTTTTTGAGAGACTTCATGATATAGTGTAATTGTATGGAAAACATGGGCTGAGAGTCTTCCATGCAAATATTTTGGCAACATGGTTGCCTTATTGATTGAGTTAAAAGCTCAAATTTTATAAGTTGGTTACTATAAACCAGTGCTGATGCACATCTAACTTGTGAAACGGTCAATAAGAGTAGTAAAAGTAAAATATTTGCTATATAGACTCTAAA
>CAZAMX010000487.1:0-2015 GCA_964486095.1 uncultured Acetatifactor sp.
ACAGGGAGGATTCCACGATCTCGATTTCCGCCTCAGGCGTCCAGCGAAGATTCCAGTATTCTCCCCAGTTGGCATCCGCCTGCCTTGAGGGCAGAAGGGCAGCAAAATGAATTCCCAGCACCCGCAGGCGGTGTAGAAAGAAGGAACGGCGCAGATCTGCCAGCGCAGCCTGCTTGGATTTTACATTCAGCTTTTCCCGCAGATCCAAATCCAGCTCCTGTACTTCCGCCCCGCGATACTTTTCCAGCCGCAGCTCTTTTAACTGACGGTAAAAATCCTCCTGTACGGAAGTGCGGCTCACGCCTTCCGGCAGAAAGCCGATCTTTTTCCCGATCTCCGTATCTGCCGCCGCAAGGGCAAGCTCGGAAAAATTTCCGTGTCCCATAGTGGTAACGCTGGCATCACGAAGATCCGTCAACACCGGATAACGGCTGCCTCTCATGGCTGCCAGAGTATCGGCCAGACGCACGGCCTCAATAACCTCCGCGGAAGATACGATATTCCCCGCTTTTCTGTGTGCGGCAGCCAGACGGGTCAGGTACAGATACGGCGCCTCTTCCGGCTTCCCGTCCTGCATGGCCTCCCACAGAAGCTCAAAATAGGCCGGTGCCTTGTTTCCGGCTCCATAGCCGGAACGGGAGGACAGGCGGTAATAGGAATATGGCATCAGCGTGGCAGTACTCTCCATTCCGGGCAGCGCTTTTTCCTCTTCGTCTGTCATGGGCTGATTTTCCTCCAGCCCTGCCACATGAAAGGCCCCGCAGACACAAAAGATTTTTTCCGCGGGAATACCGGACTCCACGGCCTGCAGGATGACCCGTTTCATGTAAGCCTCGCGCACCAGCGTCTCCGCAGTACTGCGGGCGTTGTCCGCAGACGCTTCCCGCAGCAGCCGTCCAAAGGTGTTGGCCGCCTCCTGATAACGCTCTCCCGTCTGCTCAAAGTTCCGCTCCCAAAAGGTATCATGCTCCTCCCCGGTAAAAATTTCCAGCCGGCGGTAGACGCTTTCGGTGGTTTCGCCCCGGCCCTCCTCTTCGTTTCCGCTTGGACCGGTCTTCGCACCATCCGTATCCCCTTTCCCTTCGGCTTGTGCTTCCCCCGCAGCTTCCCTGCCTTCGGCGCCTGCATCCGCTTCCCCCGCAGTCCCCTCCTTCTCCAGCGCCAGAAACACCCCTGACGGCAGATCCATAAAACGGCATTCCACTTTGTGCTCATGGGCCCATAAAATGGCTTGAATCTCCGGCGAATAGATTGCGAAGGGATAAAGAATGGTGCGGACAGGAGGCGTCTGGGTATAGGCTAAAATGGCGGCAGGAAACTGGGTATGCGGATGGCAGAGCCATTTCATCTGGTCATTTAAATCGCTTGGCCCTTCCACCAGCACCAGGGCGGGAGCCGCCTCGTCCAGCGCCTTGCGAAGCTGGAATGCTGCTGCCGGTGACAGATGGCGCACGCCGAAAATAACCGGCCCGCCCATCACTCGTTCAGCTCCCGACAGGCACGGTAAAGGGGAAGCCATGCACTGCCCCGCTTTTTCATTACATTCTCCAGGTATTCTACCCAGGAAATCTTATCCTTTTCCTCGTCCTTGATCACCGCGCCCTGCAATGCGGCGGCCAGATCCTCCGCCGTGACGGTTCCGGTGCCGAAGCTCCCGGCCAGAGCCATGGAGTTTGCCAGCAGCGAAATGGCTTCCGCCGTGGAGAGAACTCCCGACGTGCCCTTCAGCTTCTGCTTGCCGTCCATGGTAGCCCCGCCCCTCAGCTCCCGGAAGATGGTAACTACCTTTTCCACCGTGTCTTTCTCCGGCTGCTTAGCGTTCAGGTCCAGGCCGGAGGAAAGCTGGGCCACCCTGGTACGGACAATCTCCATCTCGGTAGCCATATCCGAAGGCGTGGGCAGAACCACGATGTTGAAACGCCTCTTTAAGGCAGCGGACATATCGTTTACACCCTTGTCTCTGGTGTTAGCCGTGGGTATCACGGAAAAGCCCTTCTGCGCAGGAACCTCCAGCC
>CAZAMX010000488.1:0-2003 GCA_964486095.1 uncultured Acetatifactor sp.
TGAGCAGGAAGTTATTGCCCCAGGTGGCGTGACTTGCTGCAAGGCTGAACTGTTATTCTTTGCTTCTGACAATGATCACCTGCTTTGCGGACATATAAATATTGGAAAAGTTTACCTGCTCCAGCCTTTCTTCATTGATGGTAATTGCCGCCATGGCAACATCCCCCGTCCCCCTCTGCAAGGATGCGATCAGAGAATCAAAGGATGTATGTTCCACCTGTAACTTCATATCCAGCTCATCACAGATTGCCTTCATGATGTCTATATCGATTCCCACAATGGTTCCGTCTTCCAGCTTTTCTTCATACGGGGGAAATTCCGCGTTGGTCAGCATCAGCAGCGTACCTCCCGTATAAGAATCCTTCTCCTGTCTGTCATAGGCAGACCTGGTTTCTCCGCCCTCTATCCATGCCTTCACAATTTGGTCAATGACTCCCTCAGCCTGTAATTTATCCAGCGCCTGATTAATTTTCTGCAGCAGCTCCGGATTGTCCTTGCTGACTGCAATCCCGTATTCTTCATCTGCATAGGCTTCATCCAAAATTCTGATGTCTTCATATTCCTTGACAAATACATTCGCCGGAGCATCATCCAGCATAACAGCGTCTATTTTCCCTGCCCGCAGTGCCAAAACCGCGTCACGTCCTTTCGCAAAGCGCTGGACATCGGCATCCTTGATTTCCGTAGCATAGCTGTCACCGGTGGTCTTTAACTGCTCCCCTATTTTCTTTCCTTCCAGGTCACTCAAACTGTGTACCGAGTTTGAAGCTACACTGCTGCATCCTGCCATGATTACCATCACACCGGCTAATATCGCCGCCAAAGCTTTCTTCATTTTTCTTCTCCTCCTGCCTCAACAGGCCTGCTGCTAAACAGCCCGGCCGTCAATAATCTGATCCCGGCCGTTATTCTTACCCACATATAGATTTCCGTCCGCCAGGGAAATCCGCTGTTCATAAGGCACGGAACTGTTATCTGCCTCAACGCCGAACGTCATTGTAACCTTAATCGGCTTACCCTCATATGTGAAGTCATACTCCCTGACACTCTGCTGGATCTGTCGAACCTTCTGTACTGCTTCATCATGAGCCAACTGATAGACCAGCAGAAATTCCTCCCCGCCCCAGCGGCTGGCAAATCCGCAGCCTTTTACGTTTTCTCCAATCAGCCTGGAAAGAGTGACCAACACATAGTCACCGGCATCGTGACCATAGGTGTCATTGATCCTTTTAAACCAGTCAATATCACACATGACAACGGTATACTCCGACCGGGCGTTTTCCAGCGCCCTCAATCTGTTGTTGCAGCTGCGCCTGTTATAGAGCGAAGTAAGGGGATCTCTCTCAATCATCTTTTTCAGATCCGTTCTCATTCTGGAGGCATACTCTCCGATTCGGCCCAGCTCATCATTTCTGCATGCAATTCTATCATCGAGGTTTACCGTTAAATCTCCTTCGGAAATTGTTTTTAAAAATTTATTAATCAGATTTATATCCGCTACCATCCGGTTAGAATACACGCTGCTTATTACCACTGCCAGAATGCCGGCGGCAGCCGAAAACCCTAAGAACCACAACATCACCGCTTTGATTCCCTGATATACCATATCCTTTTTCTTACCGGCAAATATCATTCCGACAATGGTGTCGTCAAGATTTTTTATCGGCATGTAGTATCCGATATAGGGTACGCCGTTAATATCCAGATTCGTGGAATAATAACATTCTCCTTTTTCCAGAACGGCCTCAATCACATTCTTACTTGCCTTGGTTCCCACTGCCGACACGCCGTATTCATTCGACACCGTTGACAAAATACGGGTGTCCTGCCAAAATATGGTTATATCGATCTGCGCCTTTTCCTGTACACGATACAGCATTGTTGAATCTGTAATATTCAAGTCTCCCTTCAGCAGCATACCTGATTCATAAGAATAATCTCCCCGGACTGTCAGATTTAAACAATCCAGTACAATATTGGTAGATGCCGTCAACTCATCCCGG
>CAZAMX010000489.1:0-1995 GCA_964486095.1 uncultured Acetatifactor sp.
CGGGGGCTGGTTGATGTTCTTGTTCATTTCAGCGTTCCGGGCTTTACCGAGAACGTGGATTTTGCCCCGGGGACGGCGGCGGCCGCCCGGGGGGGCTATACCAGCGTGGTGCTCATGGCTAACACAAAGCCTCCGGTGGATAACCTGGAAACGCTTAAATATGTGCAAAAGCGCGGCGGGGAAACAGGTATTCATGTCTATACCTGTGCCAATGTGACCAGGGCCATGCAGGGAAAGGAGCTGACACCCATGCGGGAGCTGGCGGAAGCAGGGGCCGTGGGCTTTACGGATGACGGCATCCCTCTGACTGACGAGGAAATCGTGCGCAATGCCATGAGGACTGCGGCGGCGCTGGACATGCCTGTCAGCCTTCACGAGGAAGATCCGAAGCTGATAGCAAACAACGGTATCAATAAAGGCAGGGCAAGCGAACATTTCGGGATCGGCGGCTCTCCCAGAGAGGCGGAGATCACCATGGTGGAGAGAGATCTAAAGCTTGCGCTGGAAACAGGGGCAAGCGTCAATATCCAGCATGTCAGCACCAGAGTGTCTGTGGAGCTGATCCGCCGGGCAAAAGAAAAAGGCAAAAATATTCATGCCGAGGCAACGCCTCATCATTTTACCTTGACGGAGGAAGCGGCCATCCAATACGGTACTCTGGCAAAAATGAATCCGCCTCTGCGGGAGGAGGCGGACAGGCAGGCGATCATCAAAGGGCTGGTGGACGGTACCTTCGACCTGATTGCCACGGACCATGCCCCGCATACGGCTGAAGAGAAGGCAAAGCCGATTACAGAGGCTCCCAGCGGCATTATCGGACTGGAGACGGCGCTGGCTTTAGGGATCACGGAGCTGGTGGACTGCTGTTATCTTACCTTGAGACTGCTGCTGGCACTGATGAGCACCAATCCGGCCAACCTTTATCTTTTGAATGCCGGCTACCTGGCGGAGTGCGGGCCTGCGTATGTGATTCTTATTGACACCAGGCTGGAGTGGACACCCATGGAATATGCTTCAAAGGCAAGCAATACACCCTTTACCGGCAGGCCCCTTAAGGGGAAGGTGGTGGCTACGATCTGCGGCGAACGGGATGATAAAAGAAAGCATAGAAAGGCGGGCTTACGGCAATGAAGGAAAAGCAATCGGCAGCGGTGCGTTCCCAGGAGGAAATTGCGCCGGCAATCTATGATATGTGGATTGAAACTTCTCTGGCAGAACAGGCAAAGCCGGGGCAGTTTCTCTGTATTTATCCCAGGGACAAAAGTACCCTGCTTCCCAGGCCCATCAGTATTTGTGAGATCAGTGAGGACAAGCAGGCGCTGCGTATCGTGTACCGCCTGGCAGGCAGTGGAACACGGGAATTTTCCTGCTATGAAAAGGGCGAGAACATTTTTATCATGGGAACACTGGGCAACGGCTTTCCGCTGGAAGAAGCAGTGAGGAAAAGGGTCTTTCTGATGGGCGGCGGTATCGGCATTCCGCCCATTCTGGAGCTGGCAAAGCAGATTGGCCTGGAAAGGAAAGAAGCCGGGGGGCAGCTCGGGGCCTGTGAAGATGAGATGATGATTCTCGGCTATCGGGACGAGAGAACTTTCCTGCGGGGAGATTTTGAAAAATATGGCAGGGTATATATTGCCACGGAGGACGGCAGCGTGGGCACAAAAGGGAACGTGCTGGATGCCCTCCGGGAGAACGGCCTTACGGCAGACGTGATTTATGCCTGCGGCCCCATGCCCATGCTTCGTGCCGTTAAGGCTTATGCCGCGGAGCGGAAGATAAAAGCTTATATATCTCTGGAAGAGCATATGGCCTGCGGCGTGGGGGCATGTTTGGGCTGTGTGGTAAAAACAAAGGAGGTCCATCATCATTCTCATGTACACAATGCCCGTATCTGTACGGACGGACCGGTATTTGAGGCAGATGAGGTATTAATATGAATACACAAGTAAGGATTGCCGGCGTAACATTTAAAAATCCCGTTATGACGGCTTCGGG
>CAZAMX010000490.1:0-1988 GCA_964486095.1 uncultured Acetatifactor sp.
CCGTGGAAGTCCACCACTGCAAAAATTCCCAGCAGGAATTCAAATCTCTGTTTTTAGCCATGATAACGGACTGGGTAGTATCTACCGCAAAGGACCTGTCTATGCTTCCATCCTCCTGGATTACGCCGGGAATGGGATGGAAGCTCCAAAGTCCCTTGATCTCCGGAGCAAAGATCTCCAGCTGGTTAAAGGTGGTATAATTGGTGATGCCCACCGGAATTTCTCCCGTCCGGAAACGGTTGCTGAAATCCACCTGCACATCCAGGCCGTAGCCGGTAAAGAAATCCGTATAATCTTTAAAGGCAATCATGGCCGCGTCGTCCGCCAGTCCGCTTTCAATCCCGTAATCCGCATCCTGCCCCAGATAAGGATCACCGCCGTTCTGCATGACCATCCCGAGATACAGATTCATATTGTACGCGATGCTGCTGCTGTTTGTGGTAGCTTCCGTCTGCTGTACATTGGGTATGTAGATGTTATAATTGTTTTTCTGCAGCTCGGGGATCATCTCCCGAAGCTCCTGCCAGGTCTCAGGAACCTCAAGTCCCAGCTCACCAAGAATATCATCCCTGGTAAAAAGCATCATGAAGGTGGTCTGCTCTGGGATTCCGTAATGGCCCCCCTGAAAAGCCGACGCCTCAAGAGAGCTGTCATAAAACCTCTCCGTGGCTTCATCATAGCCCTCCAGGCCAGACAGCTCCTGGACCGCGTTACGCATGGCAAAATCCTGCAGGGTGCTTTGACCGAGTCCGATCACCACATCCGGTCCGTTGCCTGCCAACGCTGCCCGCAGCACCACGTCCACGGGAATCAGCTGCAGGTTCACGGAAATATCCGTTCCCGGCGTAAACTCCTCTTCAATCATATTTTGAATCATCTGTGCCTGCTCACGCCCATAGGAGGCAAGCCAAACCTTGATGGACTTTGCGCCGCTTCCGGAATCTGACTCCGTAATCTGACTGTTCTTGATAAAGAAGGTGGAAAAAAACCGAACCGTCCCATTGCCCAAGCCTGCAAAGAAAGAATCTCTGGCCTTCGGCAGTTCTGCATTCTCGGCGCTGAGCGCCAGGTAATCCAGCTCCAGGGGCATGGAGGCTACATTTACAAGCCAGGTGCCAAGAGCGGAAACATTGTTCTTAAACTGCCCCAGCTCCATAATGACGCTTTCCGGGTCCTCCGCCAGCCAGGAAGCCTCCATGGCCATTTTTTCCAGCATGGCCGTATTTTCGCCCTTTTCACCGGTGATGGCCACAATTCTTTCTATCACGGAATAAAGAATATCGCTCTGTTCCTGCATGGTCTTAGCAAAATCCGGCAGCTTTTTGACGATTTCGTAATCAATAAACCGATTGGGAACCTGCCCTGTCAGCTGAATCACATCCAGATAAGCGCTGTTTAAAACAGTCATGCTTTCCTCGACCTCTGTGATAATGCTTCCCATGGGACCCATAACATTCTCCAGGGTAATGGTGTTCACACCTGCCTGCAAATGGAATAAATAAGGATTTCCTTCCTCATCCGCAACGGTGTAATTATTCATGCCGTTCTGATAGTCGAAGCCCACGGCCTGCATTTCCGCATAAGGAACCTTCCCGTTCACATACAGCCTGCGGTAGCTGGTGACACCCCTGTTCAGATTCTGGCGCCCCTTGAAGGAAAGCTCATACAAACCCTCTTCGGGCACCTCCACCTGCCAGGTGATGGAGTCTCCGGGCTGAGCCCAGTTTTCCGCGCCGATGGTATTGTAAACTATGTAATAAGGATGAAAGGGCTGCAGCTCACTGTCCGAGTAATTTTTCTGGATATTAATGGATGAGGAACTCTTAATGATTCCCGCAGTCCCTTCCACCTGTCTTTCCGCCTGGTATATACAGGTTTCACCGCCATAGACAGGATACTTTTGCCTAAGCTCTTCTATTGCCTGTGCATAGACAGAAGGCTGCTCGGCCGCTTTAAAGGTAATGGATGTAAACTCCATGGGCTCCTTG
>CAZAMX010000491.1:0-1985 GCA_964486095.1 uncultured Acetatifactor sp.
ATAGTATGATATTCAAAACATTTGACGGTAGTGTTGATAAAATAAGTTCTAAATGGGGAATATTTGGACGGTCATTTAATAGCATCGGAACTGCTATTTGTGATAAAATCATTTATTGTAATGAAAAATTTGAGCAAACAGGCAAAATTATAAATTCATGGAGAAACTCTGATAGCATTTGGTCAAGACTTTATCCCAGCAGAGAAAATATTAAATCTCAATTAATTGATGTTAATGACCTAATACCGGAAATAGACGAAAATAAAGCCGCTGATATTTTAGAAACTATCAACTCTATCGAAAACAGAGCAAATAAATCAGTAAAAACATTTCAGGAGTTATACAATACAGGTGATAAAACTAACCAATGGATCGCAGAATATGCTCAATCTACCAAAGACCAGATACGCTCCACTAAAGGTGTTATTGAAGCCAACCAACAAGCCCGTGCCTCCGCTATTGCTCAAAACGAAGCGCTCAAGTCACAGACCCTCTCCGCCAAAGCGCAGTCAGCAGCTTTAAAAGGCCTTACCTTTACCTTAAATGCCCTTGCCAGTATTGGACTGAGTGTTATTGCTTCCAAAGCCGTATCCTTCATTTATGACATGTTTACAGCCAATGAAAACCTGCTGAACAATGCCAAAGAACTAAGCAGTGCGTTTCAGCAGGAGCAAAATTCTATCGAAGATTATAAAGACCGGATTGCTGCACTTCAAAGCACCATAAACGATAGTTCTTCTTCCTTCGATGATGTCTCCGAAGCAAGAAAAAAACTTATGACAGTTCAGGATGAGCTGATCCGTAAATTTGGCACGGAAAAGGAAACCATTGAAACCATCACCGGTGCAATCAACGGTCAGTCTGATGCTTTGGACCTGCTTACCAAAAAGCAGTATCAACAATGGAAAAATAACTTTAACAAAAAATCTTTTGGTGAATCTGCAGCGGATTTCTTTTGGGGTGAAAACATTGAAGCTGCTTTTGACAGACTGATAGATCTTGATCTTACGGGAGCATGGAATAATCTTACCAGACCTGGGCCAAGCAACATTGATAAAATGATTTCCAGCATGCAGTATGCGCATTATGAGCTGAAAAAATCCGGTAATGATGCCTTGGATTCCCTGATTGCCAAAACATACGGACTGCAGAACTCCGGTTCCACATTTGTGCTTCATGGAAATTTAAACGATATATATGATGACCTGCTCGGAATACAGGAACTGGCTGGTCATTTTAATGTATCCGATGCTTTTGAAGCAGATGCCGAACGTATCGCAAACGCTATGTATAAATCCTTGGAATCCTATCGGGAAGCATACGACATCTATATTTTATACGAGAAAATCTTAAATGATTCCGGCAATAATCAATATGACGAACAGTTTGCTTTGATCAATAAGGCAAAAGAAGCCTATGATAACGCCTTTTTATCCGGAGATCAAGCAGAAATCCAAAAAGCCTCCCATGTATATGCCCAGACTCTGCAGTCTGCTCTTGATCTGGCCATGAGTAATGGCGATAAGGACGTTGCAGATTATTTCAAATCAATGTATCCGGAAATGCAGCAATTCTTTGGTGAATGGCTGTTTCAGATTCGTTTTGCAGCAAATACAGATGGAATAAAGGATAGGGTCTCCGGCGCACTGGATTCCATAGACGGCTTATCAGACGGCACTAACGCATTCTCTGTCGAGGATATTGAGAGCTTTTCACCAAATACAGCAACTAAAGAACAGCTTGATGCCTATGGAGAATTGACCAGTGCAGCAGAGTCTTATGGATTAACAATAACACAGTTGACTGCTTTATTGCAGACGCTGGGTTTAATCCAATCCGAAAGCTATCATCAATTAGTTGACACCTTTGGACAGGCACAAGTGAACACCCTTTCTCCGGAAGACTTAAAAATTGCTTATACCATCGAAAATGCCGGAAATCTAACCTTCGAAGAGCTGCAGGCAGAAATCCAAAAGCTCAAAGAA
>CAZAMX010000492.1:0-1981 GCA_964486095.1 uncultured Acetatifactor sp.
CGATCTCAAAGGCCCCGTCCGTGGTCATGCCGCCCTTCAATGCGCGAATGCTGGAATCCTGAATAACCACGCACTCCGCCGTAGGATCAGAAAAAGTAATTCCGATTTCAATCAGATCCGCCCCCGCCCGTTCCATCTCCAAAATGTATTCCACCGTACACTCCGCCGTGGGATCTCCTGCCGTTAAAAAGCAAATAAATGCCTTTTTATTGGGTGTATCAAACACCCTGCTCAATCTATTCTCTAACATACTACTGCCACTCCTTCGAATTATCTTCTCATCTTTTCCCTTTAGTCATGTATCTCTTTCCCCCGGTATCTGGCAATGGCCGCCACATCCTTGTCTCCCCTGCCGGAAAGGCAGATGATAATGCTCTGATCCGGACTGTAGTTCTTCGCAATCTTCCGCACCTGTGCTACGGCGTGAGCACTCTCCACGGCACAGATGATTCCCTCTGTTCTGTCAATATACTCAAAGGCATCCACTGCCTCGTCATCCGTAACGGGAACATACCGGGCTCTGCCTATATCATGGAGATAAGCATGTTCCGGCCCGATCCCGGGATAATCAAGCCCTGCAGATATGGAATACACCGGCGCTATCTGCCCGTACTCATCCTGGCAGAAATAAGATTTCATGCCATGGAAAATTCCCGGCGAACCCGTGGCAATGGTAGCGGCAGTCAACGCCGTGTCCACCCCCTTGCCTGCCGCCTCGCAGCCGATCAGCTCCACATTCTCATCTTCGATAAAATTCCAGAACATGCCCATGGAATTGCTTCCGCCGCCTACACAGGCCACCACCGCCGCAGGGAGCTTTCCCTCCTTTTCCAGAATCTGCTGCCTGGCCTCACGGCTGATCACGCTCTGAAAATCTCTGACAATCATGGGAAATGGATGAGGCCCCATGACGGAACCAAGGACATAAAGGGTATCGTTTACCCGGTTGGTCCATTCTCGCATACACTCGTTGACTGCATCCTTTAACGTCTGCGTGCCTGTAGTGACGGGATGAACCCTCGCCCCCAGCAGCTCCATGCGATATACATTAAGCGCCTGGCGCTCCGTATCCTCCCTGCCCATATAGATCTCGCACTCCAGTCCCAAAAGCGCGGCTGCGGTTGCCGTGGCAACCCCGTGCTGTCCCGCTCCCGTCTCGGCTATAATCCGGGTCTTGCCCATCTTCTTTGCCAGCAGGGCCTGCCCCAAAACATTATTAATTTTGTGTGAGCCGGTATGATTTAAATCCTCACGCTTTAGATATATCTTTGCTCCACCCAGATCCTTTGTCATTTTTTCCGCGTAATACAGCAAAGAAGGTCTGCCCGCATATTCATTTAAAAGCTTATTCAGCTCGCTTACAAACTCCGGATCCTTCTTATAATGCTCGTAGCTTTCTTCCAAACGGATCAGCTCATTCATCAATGTTTCCGACACATACTGTCCACCGTGATTTCCGTAACGTCCTCTACTCATAATTTCCTCCCTGTTCTCTCTTCCTGCAAATCTTCATTCCGTCCACAGCCCTGCACATTTTCTCCGGATCCTTGCACCCGTCCGTCTCCACGCCGGAGCTTAAATCCACCGCGTAAGGATGCAGAAATTCCGGCAGCTCACCCAGATTTTCAGGTGTCAGGCCTCCTGCCAGAAAATACTCCCTCTCCACTCCCGCTAACAGCCCCCAGTCGAAGGTCATCCCGCTTCCCATGCCGCTGTCAAACAACAGCCAGTCTGCCCCGGAGTCAAGCCAGGCCTCTACATCATACTTATTTTTAACTTTGACTGCCTTAATGACCGGCTTATGAGTCACCGCCTGGATATAGCGGATGTCCTCTTCGGATTCGTCCCCGTGAAGCTGGGCAATATCTATGACCCCCGCTTCCAGCAATGCGATGACTTCCTCGCTGGGAGCGTCCACAAAAACCCCTACCGCCTGAATCCCCGGAGTCAAACCCTGTCTTAAATCTGCCGCCTGCTCCGG
>CAZAMX010000493.1:0-1976 GCA_964486095.1 uncultured Acetatifactor sp.
CTTCATATACTACACAGCTATTTGATGAGAGATTGGCTGACATTAACGAAAATACAAGGATGATCGGCAGCCTGACCAAGGAAGGCGAGCAGAATGCGGCGGACATTATCACAAAGGCGGAAAAGCTGAAGAAGAACAGTCAGGAAGCAAACGACAAAACAAGAGAGATTTATTCAAAGGTAAAGCAAGAATCGGATATTGCTATTGAAAAGGCTAAAGATATTGAGCAGATTAATGCCCTGACAGAGGCCATCACTTCCATCGCCAGCCAGACGGAGCTGCTCTCCTTAAATGCTTCTATCGAGGCGGCAAGAGCGGGCGAGGCGGGGAGAGGCTTTGCGGTGGTGGCAGGTGAGATCGGCAGCCTGGCCTCCCAGTCTACAGAGACGGCAAACAATATTTCCAGTATCGTGGCCGGCGTCAAGAATGCAGCGGAAAGCATGGAGACCTGCCTGCGCCAGATGATTTCCTTTATGGAAGAAACGGTTATCGGAGATTACGAGAATTTCATTCAGGTCAGCGAAGAGTACAGCGCTGATGCCAGGGACTTTTCCGGAAGCATGCAGACCATTAACAGTTCCATCGTGGGTCTGGAAGAAAATATTGCCGATATTACCAAATCCATACAGGATATTAATTCCACGGTGAACGAGGCGGCTATCAGCATCAATGATGTTGCTACCAAGGCAACCGATATGGTTGGCTATGCAAACGATACCGGAGACAGGGCAGAAGAAAATACAAAATGTGCAATGGAGCTGGAGCAGATCGTTAAGTGGTTTAAGATATAATGAGTGTTAGCGGTAAGCATAAAGACGGGGGACGGCTGTCCTCCGTCTTTATACTTATGTGTGCCCTTTTTATATCTGTTTTTCAAACTCTGCAATGCTTTTCGCTTTGGCGGCGGCCTTCAGCCATTTGCTCAGCATCTGCAGATCCGTTTCCTTTTGAATCCGTACTTTAAGTGCATCCGGTATCTCACCCAGGTCCTCCAGCAACTGCAGAATATCCTCCGCTTTTCCCTGGGCAATGCCTTCTGTGATACCTTCGGCTTTTCCCTGGATAATGCCTTCTGTGATACCTTCGGCTTTTCCCTGGGCAATGCCTTCTGTGATACCTTCGGCTTTTCCCTGGGCAATACCTTCCGCTTTCCCTTCGGCCCTCCCCTGGTCCCTGATGTATGCGTCCTCTCCATAGCGGTCCCGGACCGCCTTTAAATGCGCTTCATAATGATACCGCAGTGTCTTCCCCAGACTCATTCGCTTCATTATCTCTGCCGCCTCCGCCAGACCTTTGTTTTTTGCTGCCAGCATCTCCAATTCCTCCACACTCTCTGCATGAAACAGTCGGATCCAGTCATCCAGTCTGTCTCCCTGTAAACTTTTCCTCAGCTCAATGATATGCAGCTCCCACAGCTCTGTCAGCTCTTCGCCCTTTTCGTTCCGCAGCCGGTACACGGAATGATAGCTTTCGCTCTCCAACAGTTTAAAATCCAGGATGCCAATACTGATGCACTTCTTAAGCCGGCTGTAATCCTGGCCGCTCCGCAGATCCTCGTCATACATTTTCGCCAGATAAAAGAGCTGTCTTTTTACCCATTGCTGCTGCATCCTGATCTGCAGCTCCACATTGATCTTCGTATTGTCGTTCAGCTCCAGAGCAATATCCAGGATACCAAGCTTTTGATGACGATGCCGTTTCCCCAGCCGGGGTGTCACAAGCCTCGCTGTTTTTATGCTTTCCAGGGGAATGCCCAGAACATCGCTTAAGAACTGCTTTCTGACATTTTCACAGGCAAACACCTCGTGAAACATGTCGTCGTACTGCAAAGAAATAATGTCTGTCGGATTGGTTTTCATTTGTCCTCCTGTTTTCAGCAGGAGAGAAGTATCCCGCCAACCCGGTGTGTTTTTACGAAATGTCCCCTGCTTTTAAATTGATTTGGTTGAATTAAAAGCATAGACCTTCCGAAAAAC
>CAZAMX010000494.1:0-1972 GCA_964486095.1 uncultured Acetatifactor sp.
CGCTGGAGGTGCTGATGGTGGCTTACATGAATGAGGAAGCATACCGACAGACGATAGCCTCCGGGCGCATGACCTATTTCAGCAGGAGTCGGAACGAGCTCTGGCTGAAAGGTGAGACCAGCGGCCATTACCAGTATGTAAAAAGTCTCACTGCCGACTGCGATCTGGACACCATTCTGGCAAAGGTATCCCAGGTGGGGGCCGCCTGTCATACCGGGGCCAGGAGCTGTTTCTTCCATGAGATTGCCAGGAAAGATTATGAGGCCAGTGAGAATCCGCTTCAGGTCTTTGAGGATGTGCTGAATGTCATCAAGGACCGCAAGGTTCATCCTAAGGAGGGTTCTTATACCAACTACCTGTTTGACAAGGGAATCGACAAGATCTTAAAAAAGCTGGGAGAGGAAGCTACGGAAATTGTGATTGCCGCCAAGAATCCCAATGCCAATGAGGTAAAATACGAGATGAGCGACTTCCTCTATCATATGATGGTCCTGATGGTGGAGAAGGATGTGAGCTGGGAAGAAATTACCAGAGAACTGGCCAACCGGTAAAAAGAGCCTTTAAGGAAAGAACGCAATAACGTCTAAAAGCTACCGTTTACAGGTAGCTTTTTTCAGGCAGAACTCTATATAACACTTTACCACATCATATAAAAAAAGTCTAGTATTATTTTTCATTTCCGCTATACTTGTAAATACAAGTCCCGTAAAATTACCAAATGGCGCTGGCGGGAAGCTTAAGCTGCAATTCAACCGTACATTATAAAGGAGGTTTCATGAAAAACACAGACAGGAAAGCGGAAGAGCAGTATCTGCAGGATACCATGCAGGTTATTCAGGATAACCTTGCAAATTACGGCAGCGAGGTAAGCCGTATGCAGGGCGAAATTGATGAGATGCTGGAGCATTATCACGATAACGACATAGAGCTGTGGACCCTGCTTAACAACACTATCACCCTGAACGATCATATGAAACGGGCCATGTATCGCAATGAACGGGCCAGCCACAAGCCCTACTTCGGCAGGATCATTTTCCGAGATGAAACCTTGGGAAAGCAGGAGTCCCTTTACATCGGAAAAGGCGGCATCTCCAGGGACAATACACACTGGATGGTGGTGGACTGGAGAGCGCCAGTGGCAAATGCTTATTACGAAAACGGTCTGGGAAAGTGCAGCTACGCCGCGCCGGAAGGGAAGGAAATACCGATTGATCTGCAGTTGAAGCGGACCTTTGAAATCGAGGAAGGAAAACTGCTGGACTATTTTGATACAGAGGTAGTGGCAAACGACGACCTGCTGATGAAGTACCTCTCCAAGAATAAGGAAGCAGTACTGGGGGAGATCGTAGCCACCATCCAGAAGGAACAGAATGAGATCATCCGGAAATCCCCCTATCACAACGTGATTGTCCAGGGCGTCGCAGGCTCCGGCAAGACCACCGTGGCCATGCACCGGATCTCTTACAGTCTGTATAACTACGCCGACAAATTCCGTCCCGACGACTTCTACATCGTGGGCAGCAACCGCATCCTGTTAGACTACATCACAGGCGTCCTGCCGGATCTGGATGTCCACGGCGTGAAGCAAATGACCATGGAACAGTTGTTTATCCGTCTGCTTTACGAGGAGTGGGACGAGAAAAAATATCAAGTGAAATCCGTCTCCGGCAGCCGGAATGTAATCAAAGGCACGGAAGAATGGTTTCTGGATCTGGAGGCATTTTTCCGCAGGCTTGAGTGGGACACCATCCGCCGGGACTGTATTTATCTGGAACCCAGACAGTTTGTGGAGGGCCTGCAGGACGGCCGAAACGGTATTTATGACAGGCGGGAAGAGGACAAAAAGGCCGGGATTACCCTTAAGCCGATCTGTCTGGTGGAGAGCGAGGCTGTGGAGCGATATATCACCCAGAATCCCACGGTTTCCATTCAGAGCAAAATCACTATGCTCAATGAACGCCTGATCATTAAA
>CAZAMX010000495.1:0-1964 GCA_964486095.1 uncultured Acetatifactor sp.
TGGGTTTATAAGGGGGTCCGCCAGTTGCGTATATTTGCATGCGGTTTATGTACTAGGTAGCGTAAATTTATTTCCGGTCACTTACTTCATGGCCGGAGTTGGAGCTTTCCAGAGAAAAGACGGAAGTGCTTTTAGATGCGGACACTGCTGCTGTGCTGCAAGCGGCGGTTCCCTTTGTGATTGGGGCCGAATATTTGGACGACAGATGGATTGGCAACGCTTTCGTCGGATTGAACAAAATTTTTAAAAAGGAAATCGCGGCAAGCCCGAACACAGTTGCAATGTATCTTGCGGAGCAGAGCCAGCAGCTGCGTGTGCCGGAGCGTATTTTCTTTCATCTTGTGGAAAACACCAGAGAAGAAGATTTCCCTTTTGCCTTTCTCGCGACCTATGCAACGAAAAGCGATGAGGGAAAAATTAGCCATATGCCTTTGCAATATGCAATGGTGGAATATCAGGGTGAGCGGGAAAAGCTGTTAAAGCTTTTGTCCTGCCTGAATAAGGCGGCGGAAAAATCAGTATTTGTCCGTGAAGCGGTAGAGAGCGGAGAAATGTTTCATCCGCTGAAGCTTACGGCACAGGAGGCTTATCAGTTTTTAAAGGAGATTCCGGTGATTGAAGAAGCGGGTATCCTGTGCCGTATTCCGAACTGGTGGAAAAAGCAGGCAATGATGGTCAATATGAATGTATCGCTGGGAGATGAGCAGCCTTCATTTCTTGGGTTTGATGCTGTTTTGTCCATGACACCGCATTTGGAAGTGGACGGTATACCGCTGACAAGAGAAGACATTGAACTTTTATTAAAGCAGACGGAGGGGCTGGCTTTTTTGAAGGGGAAATGGATTGAAGTAGACCATGCCAGGCTGGAGCAGCTGTTGGCAAAAATGGAAGAGCCGGTGGAAGGCATGACTTTTCTGCAGGCGTTAAGGGGAAAGCCGGCGGATATGCTTCCTGAGGATGAGGGCACCATCATCTCTAACGGGAAGTGGCTTACGGAACTGTTACAGAAGCTCCGTAAACCGGAGACCATGCGCAAGGTTAAAATCCCTGCTACCGTACATGCAGAATTAAGGCCTTACCAGAAAAACGGTTTTACCTGGCTGAATTATATGAATGATCTTGGCTTTGGTGCCTGTCTGGCGGATGATATGGGATTGGGAAAAACCCTTCAGGTGCTGACATTTTTGGAAAGGCTTCGAACCGGAGACGGGAAAAAACGGGTATTGCTGATTGTCCCGGCCTCTCTGCTGGGCAACTGGGAACGCGAGTCGGAAAAATTCGTTCCGGAGATGCCGGTTCATATTCTTCACGGCGGCGGTGCGGCGGTTTTAGCGGAAGAAATAAAAAACACGGAGGCATTTCTGTTTATCACAACTTACGGAATGACAGTGAGAGTAAAGGAGTTTGCGGAGCAAACCTGGGACTGCTTGATTCTTGATGAGGCGCAGGCCATTAAAAACCCCTCTGCAAAGCAGACTCACGCAATAAAAAAGATTCCTTCCAAGATGCGGCTGGCCATGACAGGAACGCCTATTGAAAATGATCTGACAAACCTTTGGTCCATTTATGACTTTATCGACAAGGGACTTCTGGGAGGCTTTGGCGAATTTAAGGAATATACAAAAAAGCTGGCAAAAGAACCGGAGGAATATGCCCGTCTAAGACTGGCAATTTCGCCTTTTATGCTTCGGCGCCTGAAAACGGATAGGAGAGTGATTAGCGACCTGCCGGAAAAAGTAGAGACAGTTGACTATGTCAGCTTAAGTAAAAAGCAGATTGTGCTTTACCGCAAGCTGGTGGCAGAGCTGGCAGAAAAGCTGGAAACGCTGACCGGCATTGAAAGATGCGGGTTGATCTTAGGAGCCCTGACCCGCCTGAAACAGAACTGTAATCATCCGGATCAGTACTTGGGACAGGAAAAATTTGTGCCGGACGAAAGCGGAAAATTGGAAATCCTGAAAACC
>CAZAMX010000496.1:0-1951 GCA_964486095.1 uncultured Acetatifactor sp.
ATAAATTCCTTCATCTGATACTTCTCCTTTAAATTGCATTGGTGGTTTCCTTGTCAAAGAAATGCTTTTTCTTAAAGGAAACATTCACTGTATCTCCCGCTTTATAGCTGCACCACTCGCGGAATTTACAGGTGATCTTGTGGGTTCCGAGATTACCGCTGACAAGCGTAGTCTGGCCCAGATTTTCATTGGTAAATACCTTAACCGGAATACTTCCGCCCTGAATGATGTCCTCCGGGCGGACGCCCAGCACGACAGTCCTATCTTTATATCCTGCAAGCATCTCCTTCTCCCGGTCATTCAAATCCAGAGCAAAATCGCTGCAGACTGCCTGCCCGTCCTTAATCTCCACATCAAACAAATTGATGGGGGGCAGGCCGATAAAGCTTGCCACGAAAATATTTGCAGGAGTATCATATAATTCCAAAGGAGTACCGATCTGTTGGACATGCCCCATGGACATACACACAATTCTGTCCGCCAGAGTAAGAGCCTCCGTCTGGTCGTGGGTTACATAAAGCATGGTAGCCTTCAACCGCTTATGTAACAACAATATCTCACGACGGGTAGCCCCGCGAAGCTTGGCATCCAGATTGGACAGAGGTTCATCAAACAAGAACACCTTAGGCGTGCGGACAATGGCACGTCCCATGGCAACCCTCTGGCGCTGACCGCCGGAGAGCTGACTTGGCTTTTTGTTGAGCTGGTCCGTAAGATCCAGTATCTCTGCAGCCGCCATCACCTTCTGATGAATCACGTTTTTATCTTCCTTGCGCAACATCAAAGAGAATGCCATATTTTCATATATGGTCATGTGAGCGTAAAGAGCATAATCCTGAAACACCATGGCAATGTCCCTGTCCTTCGGCGGCATCTGGGTCACATCCCTGCCGTCAATAATCAGGTGCCCTGCGGAAATGTCCTCCAGTCCCGCCACCATCCGCAGCGTCGTAGACTTTCCGCAGCCGGAAGGTCCCACCAGAACAATCAACTCCCCATCCTTCACATCCAGATTAAAATCAAATACGGCCTGAACCTTGTTGTCATATATTTTGTCAAG
Organism: uncultured Acetatifactor sp.; assembly: GCA_964486095.1. GTDB lineage: Bacteria > Bacillota > Clostridia > Lachnospirales > Lachnospiraceae > Acetatifactor. The sequence goes on from CAZAMX010000496.1 coordinate 1,061, forward strand.
ATGCTGTAATTTAAGTTCACTCATGACTTGCTCCCTTTTGCTTTTTTTCAAGTTCAGCCTGATACTTGGTAAGCGTGGTACTCTTACTGATATTGATAACCGCCGCCGTACAGCACAGCACCGCGGAGATAATCAGATAGATACATACACGGGTAAACTGTCCGTCCTCCATTACCCTCTGCTCCATCTCGCTCAATATTACCGTTGCGCCCTTGGCCGCCCTGGGCAGAATAAAGATACGGATGATCTGCCCCGCACCTAAGACCAGCAGAACATATGAATAATTCATTTTATAACTTTTGACCCCCTCGGATGAGAGGAATGCCGCCAGCATAAACAGCAGATTGTAAACCACGGAAATACCTATAATCAACTTGTAATAATAGGTTCCAACATCGGATTTATAAATACTGACAAAGTAAAATGCGTTAAATACAATCGCAAGCAGCGCCAGATTCGCAGACAGCTTGTTTTTGGTAAAGCGCAGGCGGTCTTTTTTTATTATGGCATCATTTTCAAAATTCATGCTTTAACTTCCTTTCCGCTGCCGATCAGACGCTTTTCATCCTTCATCACGTTTAGTTTCATTATCAAATTTACAACCAGAAGCACCGTGGCTGCCATCAATATTCCAAACACCACATAGCCTGCGTCAAACCAGAAGGTGGACTCCGTATAAAGAGACTTCCACATTTCGGCATGAGCTTTCAGCGCTTCAAAATCCATCTGTAAAAACTGTGCCTTAAAGGCAGATATTTTTTTAACAGCCCAGACAGTGGCAGCTATATTGCATACCACAGAGAGCGCAATTGCAAAGAAATTCCCGATATAATACTTCCTGCGGGAATGTGTACTCATCAAAAACAAAACCAAGGAAACCAAAATCAGGCC
>CAZAMX010000497.1:0-1946 GCA_964486095.1 uncultured Acetatifactor sp.
GGTACGCTTCCGGGTGTCCACAAGCTATTTCAGGAGGCCGGATGATAGGAAGGATGATGCTTTTACGCTGGAAATAGATGAGGTGTAAAAACGGACCAAAGGCTTCATAAATTAATTTAAAACAGGGTTTAGCGAGAGAAGATAATGGAAAAGATACTGGTATTGGGGGCAAGCGGGACGGTAGGCGCGGCAGTTTACCGGCAGCTAGGTCAGTGTTCTGCATTTGATTTGTATGGAACTTATTTTCACCGGAAGACGGATGATCCGCAGATGAGATATTTCTCCCTGGAAGAGCCGGAGCATATAAATGATTTGCTGGCGGAAATTGCTCCGGACGTTGTTATCTCGGCACTGCGGGGAGATTTTGAAAGGCAGATGGAAGTACATATGTTGACGGCGGAGTATTTGCGGGAGCATCAGGGAAGGATGCTCTTTCTTTCCACGGCGAATGTATTTGACGGTGATCTTACCTCGCCTCATTATGAGGATGACATTCCGCAGTCTGTCAGTGAGTATGGGAAATTCAAGATTTTATGCGAGGACGGGTTAAGGGAGAGACTGGGCGACCGGGCAGTTATTCTGAGGATTCCCTTTGTATTTGGGAGGCATTCTGCCAGAACGCTTCAGGTGAAAGCAGGCTGCCAGGCCGGGACAGTGGATGTTTATAAGAATCTGGTCAGCAATTATGTAACGGATCTTCAAATCGCAGATTATGTCGAATGGATCGTCAAAGAGAAAAAAGAGGGAATCTTTCATATCGGAACCACAGATGTCATGGACTATGGGGAATTTGCCAGGCGGCTGGTGAGAAAATTCTGCACGGAATATCCGACATTTCATTATTTGGACGCCGGCGGAAATATGGCGGTTTTGAGCCGAAGGCGGGATGTTCCCAGCAGGATGGAATGGAATGTGGACAGGGTAATTGCGTTTTTGTGCAACAGTTCAGCCATGCAGAATTGACTGTGCAATTTATGAATGGCATGGCTGAAGTGTTACTTTTTTGTAAAGAGCCGGAGCTTCTGCCCTTGAATTTACAGACGATTCACAGTATAATCATAGGGTAAGGAACTGTCCGAGAATAATTTAATATTATGAAAAATATTTTAAGGAGGTCGTGAGGAAATATGATTACCTGGAACAATCTGGATACCGTATCGGCGTATCAGGAGCTGCAAAAGAAAGCGCCCGTGAATCTGACGGAGGCAATGGCAGGGGAGAACGGCGCCGCCCGTGTAAAGAAATACAGCGTGCCCATGGCAGCCGGGCTTTCTTACAATTATGCCGCAAAGCAGGTGGATGACGAGATCCTGAAGGCATTGGCAAAATTAGCGGAAGAAACGCAGCTTGCCGAAAAATTTGAGGCTCTTTACAACGGCGAGGTGATCAATACCGGCGAGAAGCGCATGGTGCTTCACCATATGACCCGGGGACAGCTGGGGGAAGCCGTAGCCGCAGACGGCGTGGATAAGCGCAGCTTTTATGTGGAGCAGCAAAAAAGGATAGCAGAGCTGGCAAATAAGGTACATAACGGTGAAATTACCAATGCGGCAGGGGAGAAGTTTACTACCGTCGTACAGATCGGCATCGGCGGCAGCGACCTTGGCCCCCGCGCCATGTATCTGGCCTTGGAGAACTGGGCAAAGGTGAACAACACCTTCAAAATGGAAGCTAAGTTTATCAGCAATGTGGACCCTGATGATGCGGCGGCAGTGCTGAATACCATCGACGTAGCCCATTCTCTTTTCGTGCTGGTATCCAAATCCGGAACCACTTTAGAGACGCTGACCAATGAATCCTTTGTCAAGGACGCGCTTAAGAATGCGGGCCTGGATGCTTCCAAGCATATGATTGCCGTTACCAGCGAGACCTCACCCCTGGCAAAGAGCGATGATTATCTGGCGGCGTTCTTTATGGATGATTATATCGGCGGCCGGTTTTCTTCT
>CAZAMX010000498.1:0-1946 GCA_964486095.1 uncultured Acetatifactor sp.
GTGACGGTGATGGGGCTGGTATCCATTCTGTTCAGCGTTGTGCTGGCAGTGCAGACCCTGGTGCGGTTTCTGATGGGAAATTCCGTGGAGGGTTTTACTACGGTGATTCTGCTGCTGTTGATCATTGGCGGTTTTTTGATGCTGAGCTTAGGCATTATCGGACATTATATCGCCAGAATTTATGAAGAGGTAAAGGGCAGACCCAAATATATCATCAGCAGGGTGACGGATAATATACAGGGCAGGGTTACGGGTTCCTGGAAAGCATAATAAGGAATGAAGAATATTGATAGTTTGTGCCGCTGCCGGCGGCATGACAGATAAGCACTGAATAACAGGAGGAAACAGAATATGATTAACTTTAATGTACCGCCCTGCGCGGGAAAGGCTATGGAGTATATTCAGGAATGCGTCGGAAACCAGAAAATCTGCGGGGACGGCGTATATACCAGAAAGTGCAGCGAGTGGATCGAAGAGAGGACGGGGACGGCCAAATGTCTTTTGACCACCTCCTGTACCCATGCCACGGAGCTGGCGGCGCTGCTCACCGATATAAAGCCGGGTGACGAGGTTATTATGCCCTCCTACACCTTCGTATCAACGGCGAATGCCTTTGTGCTTAGAGGCGCGGTACCTGTTTTTGTGGACATCCGGCCGGATACCATGAATATTGACGAAAAGCTGATCGAAGCGGCGGTGACGGAAAAGACGAGGGCCATTGTGCCGGTTCATTACGCAGGTGTATCCTGCGAGATGGATACGATTATGGATATTGCCGTAAGACATCATCTTGCGGTTATTGAGGACGCGGCGCAGGGCATTATGTCTTCCTATAAAGGAAAGGCTCTTGGCACCTTTGGCGACTTCGGCTGCTTCAGCTTCCATGAGACCAAGAATTACAGTATGGGAGAGGGGGGTGCGTTACTGATCCGGGATCAGGAAAAGGTGGAAGATGCGGAGATCATGCGGGAAAAGGGTACCAACCGCAGTAAGTATTACCGGGGACAGGTTGATAAGTATACCTGGATCAACTCAGGCTCTTCTTATCTTCCCAGCGATATGAACGCAGCCTATCTGTATGCCCAGCTGGAGATGGCGGATGAGATCAATGAGGCCAGGCTTGCCCTTTGGGACCGCTATTATCAAAATCTGCTGCCCTTAGCGGAAGCGGGAAAAATCGAGCTGCCGGTGGTGCCGGAAGGGTGCGTACACAATGCACATATGTTTTATATTAAAGCAAGGGACATCGAAGAACGGACGGCAAGAATCGAAGACCTGAAAAAGCACGAGATCCTTTCCGTATTTCACTATATTCCCCTGCATACGGCTCCTGCGGGAGAAAAATTCGGACGGTTCCACGGTGAGGACAAGTATACCACCAGGGAGAGCGAACGGCTGATGCGTCTGCCCATGTATTACGGGCTGGCCCCGGAGCAGGTGGATATGATCTGCGATGTGATCAAGAGGTTCTAGAGAATGATTCGAATAGTGGTTCAGGTTTTGATTCTTATATTGCTGCTGGGAGCGGCACCGTTTCTTGCGGGCAGTCTTTTTGCCGGGCCGGGGACAAAAGAGGGAAGAAGTCCTGTTTTTTGCTGGGTGAGCGGGCAGATGTTTCTCTGGGCAGGATTCCAGATGATATGCGTGCCCCTGATCCTGGCCTGGCAGGAGAATAATTTCAGGCATCTTTGCCTGCTGTTCGGCATATTTACGGCCGGAGTGATGTTTGCCGCTCTGGCGGTGATGCTTCGTCGGAAGAGACGGGGAGAGGCTGCCGTTATGGTTAAAAGATCCGATGGCAGGAGGGACAAAACAGCAATTGTACTGTGGCTGGCCGTCATGATCCTGCTGATATTGCAGCAGGTCCTTGCGGCAGTGCTTGCTTATGAGGAAGGGGATGACGCTTTTTATGTGGGGGTGAGTTCTGTCACGGAAAGGTCCAATAC
>CAZAMX010000499.1:0-1935 GCA_964486095.1 uncultured Acetatifactor sp.
TCAACTAAGAAGTCAACAATATTTTTAGCTTCTTTGGTAGCTTCAGTGCTTGGATCATTTTTGAATCCTTTTATTCCAAATAAAACTTCTATACCACGGCACAGGTTTTGGGCAGCGTAACCACAATTTTTCCACCTATTACCTCAAATTCCTGTCTTGAACTGTATCCGCTTTCATCAGACCAGATCAGAGCCCTCATTTTCCCGTGCTTCGCTGTTCCCAGCTCCCAGACAAATATCTGTTTCTCGACAGGATGATTGTTATTGTTTACAAGGATCAGGCACTGACCGTTTTTATTAAATCTTCCGTATGCCAGAAAATTATAATCTCTGTCCACGTATTTAATGGAGCCTCTCCGCAGCTCGGGGTTTTCCCTGCGAAGCCGGATGATGTCCTTGTGGAACTGCAGCAGCTCCTTGTCCTCATGGCCCCAAGGATAGCTCCGCCTGCTGTCCGGGTCCGTAAATCCGCACACCCCCGCCTCGTCCCCGTAATAAATAGTAGGCGCTCCTACCCATGTCATCTGTATGACAACCGCCTCGCGGAACACCGCCTTATTAATGCCTTCTTCCGCCGCCTGGGGGCCGGCGCTGTCAGTCCTTCCTACCTTGCGGTTCGTCCGGGTCAGGAACCGGGAATGATCGTGATTGGAAAGCTCGTTCATTGCCACCTGCCAGCTGGGCATGGTAAAGCCGGCGCTGTGATGCTGCATGGATCCCCAGAAGCTTTCCGCATTTCCCAGCAGATCCTCCCTGAAATCATCACTGTGCTTCTCCATACCCGTCAAAAACCAGGTCACCGGCTCCATGAAAGCGTCATAGTTCATGACAGTATCCCATTCGTTTCCCTGCAGCCATTCCTTTGTATTTCCATAATGCTCCGCCAAAATGATAGCCTCCGGGTTAGCCTCCTTTACGGCTTTTCGAAATTCCTGCCAAAAATAATGGTTAAACTCCTGGCTGCGGCCCAGATCCGCCGCCACGTCCAGCCGCCAGCCATCCGCATTAAAGGGCGGCGACACCCACTTCTTTCCGATTCGCAACACATAATCCATCAGCTGTTTAGAATCCTCATAGTTCAGCTTCGGCAGGGTATCATGCCCCCACCAGCCGTCATAGGACTTATTGTAGGGCCAGCCGTTTTGATTTGCAAAGGCGAAATAACTTCTGTAGGGGCTGTCCCCACTGACATACGCTCCCTTTTCATACCCCTCCACACTCTCGTAAATTTGTTCCCGGTCCAGCCACTTGTTAAAGGAACCGCAATGGTTAAACACACCGTCCATAATAACGCGGATCCCGCGCCTGTGGGCTTCCTCCACCACTTTCGCAAACAGCTCGTTGCTGGCCTCCAGATTTACCGGGTTAGTCACCCGGTTGATATACCTGGAAGCAAACCGATTCTCCCTCTGTCCCTCAGGAAGCAGGTCTCCCTTATCATCCACAATTTTTCCTACATGAGGATCTATATAATCATAATCCTGAATATCGTACTTGTGATTGGAGGGTGACACAAACAGGGGATTGAAATACAAAACCTCCACCCCCAGATCCTGCAGAGAATCCATTTTATCCAACCCGCCTTGCAGATCACCGCCGTAAAAATCCCGGACATCCATGTTTGCAGGATAACGGTTCCAGTCCTCCACCTTTTGTACGGGCTGATTAATATAACTGTACTCATTGGTCAAGACATCATTGGTGGGATCCCCGTTATAGAAACGGTCCACAAAAATCTGGTACATAACCGCGCCCTTGGCCCACTGGGGCGTCTTAAAGCCTGGCAAAATCGCAAAATCATAATACTCATTTTCGTCATGCACCAACCGTCTGGTATCGTAGTAAGCCCTCAAACTTCCCGACTGTATTTCAAAATGATAAGTCACCTTTTCGCTTACCAGCTTTAGGTTATAGGCATAAAAGTCAAAGTGCTTGT
>CAZAMX010000500.1:0-1934 GCA_964486095.1 uncultured Acetatifactor sp.
ACGCCTCCGTTCTGCTCTTCCTTTTCCGCTTCCCCTCTTGCGGCTGCGGAAGCCTTGCAGGTATAGCCTTTTTTCTCCAGCCTTTTGGTAAGTATATCCATGTGTTCCTCAATAAAGTCCAGAATCTCGTCATCCGCCACATAAAATTTTGTGCTTACCTTACTCTCCTGCAATGTTACATAAACGTCCACCGGCCCCAGATGTTCCATGTCCAGATGCAGCAGGGCGCTGAGCTGACCGTCATTGGCCGCCAGGCTCCGCTTGTTGGTATAGACATACAGATCCCCATGAGCCTCGGAATTCTTAAGATGCAGCGGCAGCTGCACATATGCGTACATCTGGTTGATCTGATTCATAAAGTCTACGTTTTGAGACAGGTTCGCAGCGGCCCTGTACGCCGTACTGTTCTCCTGTCCGCCGCTCTCCAGTGCCTGAGCAAGCCCCTTGAGCTGCCTGTCCAGCCGTCTGTACAGCTCTTCCACCTTTTCCGGCCGTGACACTTCCTCCGGACGCAGTGTCCACATTTCTTTTAACTGCATCGTAAGCAGCTTCTGAAATTCCTTCCCGCCCAAGAGCTTATGCAGCTGCATGGCGCCGCTTCCCGTATGCCCGGCACCGTCCAACATCCTTGCCGCAGCTTTAAACAGCTCAGACCCGGGCAGCTCTCCCCGGCCGAAACGCTGCACCACCTCTGAAAGCTCCGCGGTCTCAGTCTCCGGCAGCGCAATTGCCTTCAAGGCCTGAAGCAGCCCGTCAGTCAGTTTCGCCCGTGCCTCTGCAGACAAAAATACCTCCCCCTTATCCGCACCGGGATCGGCTAAAATCATGCGGGACACTCCCTGCTCCCCCGCCGTCTGCCCTCGGCCCTCCGGGATCTGCTCCTGCAGCCTGGGCTGTACAGCCTGTTCCTCCCCGGCATCGGGATTTGCAGAAAGCTCCGGCTCTCCCGCCGGGGCCGCCGCTTCGAAATTCCCGCTTGAAACCTCCTGTCCCTTCTGCAGAACACCTTCCGCCGTCTCCTGCAAAAAAACTTTCTCTGCCGCTCCGTCAGCAGGCGTATCCGGAATCCTTTCCCCGCCTTCCCGGAGCATGCTGCCTTCCTCAATCAGGGTAAAAAGCTCCCTGTACAATCCGGCAGTACCCTTGACATTTCCCTCCGCCAGCATCTGTTCCGCCGCTTCCGGAAGAGCATCCAGCACTGATGTCATTCCCTTGATCAGCTGATGAGTCAAATTGCGATAGGATGCCATCTGCTGCATGTTTGTCTCATTCACTGGCATTCCCAGCTTATGCAGATTTACCACATCCGAAACGGTTCCCTCCGGGAAGCTGTTGATCTCCCGGTATACCTGCTGCAAGGAATTCCTGTTGACGGACAACCCCGCTTTCATCATCTGCTCTGTCATACTGACAGATATGTCATTAATCGGCAGTCCTGCCATATCAAGCGCCTTCAGCACATTGGCATCTGCGGCAATATTGGTAAACAACGGACTTAAAGAAAGTGTTCCGCCGTTGCTCTTCACCTCAAAGGTCACGCTTTTGCCCAGCTCCAGATGAATGCTCTGATCCACCCGGGCATTCATCACCATGTCATCAGACAGGCGTATCTGCACTTCGCTGCCATTCCTGGACACAATCTCTCCCTGAAGAGTCTGCCCCGGTGTCAAAGATCGAATCTGCCGATTCAGATCAGCCGTGCGGGCATGCTGGGATTGTGTTGTACGTATGTTTCCCTCCAGACGGTCATCCGTCCGGGAACGCCCTGTGAACAGCTGTGAAAGTCTCATGCTCTAGTCCTTTCCGTTCAGTTCAAAATTTTTGATAAAGCTCCTTCTGTGGATGGGCGTAGGCCCGTATTTCTTCAGGGCCTCAATATGGGCCGCGCTTCCATAGCCCTTATTTCCCCCAAAGCCATACTCCGGAAACACCTT
>CAZAMX010000501.1:0-1928 GCA_964486095.1 uncultured Acetatifactor sp.
TACAGCATACCTAATTACTAATCAAATCAATAATGAATAATCAGGAATTATCCTTTGTACATCCTCATTATACTAAATCTCGCCTTTTATTGCAACTAATATTTGCTATCATCAAAACAATTAACTATTTGCAGTTGCAACCCATTTACTTTCTCTCCCTCACCCCATTCCCTTTCCATTAACTATTGCCCCAGTAACGGCATTTTGTTACAATATATTAAAGTCATCCATCCAAATCAGCCAGCCCTTAACGACATGCGAGGAAAACAAATGATACAGAATCTAATATTAACAAGAGATCCTTTAACACCTTTATCCCTGGATCCCGCTAAGACGATCTTCTGGGCAGGGGCCGGAATCGGAGCGGACACCCCCTGCAATCTTCCGTTGGGCAACGCGCTGACAGACGCATTTCTTTACAATATGCTTGGCGATAAAGCGGAAGAATTTATCCTGTATTGGAACAATCATATTCCTGCTATCCGTGACTGTGTAAAAAATGGTGAATGGTCCGCGCCTTCCGTTCAAACACAGTATACCGCTGAAGACGTACGGCTGGGCAAGGCATGGGACCGGCCTCGCCTGGAATTTATCATCGGCGAAATTAATAAGCTGGATCAGGAGTTCCAGGGACTTAGCTATGAAAATACAGAGAGTAAAAGCCGCTACTATCGTCAATGCAGTATAGAATCTTTGACACACTTTGCGGAGGCAGAACCAAATCTGCTTCACGAACGGCTTGCAGACTTTGCGAAAGCAGGCGCCACCATCGTCACGGCAAATTTTGATACGTGTATCGAAAAGGCTTTGGGCGTGGACGTTAAGAATGTCAGGCCGACTGTCCGCGACGGTATAAAAGGTATAGAAACCGGCTACGGATTCATTTATCATTTTCATGGCGTAGCTACGGATGATGATATACAAAACAGCCTTGGAGCCACTGTAAACAACATCTCTAAAAAGCTGCCCGATGAATTCACCCAAAAGCTGATGAAAAACTTTGAAGACGGTTATAATATTGTTTTTACAGGTTACAGCGGCTTGGACTTTTTTGATGTCCAGCCTTTCTTTGACAGCTTGAAGCCGGAAGCTTACTCCGGAAAAGCCATATATTTGCATTATTGCTCAAATGACTTTGCCTGCGAAAATGCGCTGAAGGCAGAAAAGCGTTATGAATACCTGCTGTCCCCTTTCAGGGAAAAATTGATCGCATATGGTCCGGCAACAGATTTCTTTGAAATACTGGGGAAAAACAGCGGAATTTCCTGCCTGAAAGATGCCTCTGCCATTTCCAAAGCTCCCGGCAGGGCATTCAACGATACCCAGCAGCATCTGCACAACCTTGCCGGCGGCAGGGATAAAAACGACACAGAAACATTTTATTTTTTAAATATGTTCCGACTGACATCCCAGCTCAATATCAATCCCATAAACTTTTATACAGACTGGGGCCAACAGATTCAAAATATTTATGACGAATGGAAAAAAGATAAAAATCTGCTTCCGCAGATGTTTGATCCCAAATGGGAAATAAGCGACTGTATTATCGACGACATCCGCTTTAATAACTGGGAAAGCAAAGACCCTGCCTATCTTTCCGTTGTCAACGATATTCGGCCGCAGATCAATAGATGGAATGCAAATCATCGAACGGATCTTTCCAAACACATGAGTTGGAAAAGGCGGGCCGCATCAAAAGAAAAAATTGACGAATTTGTGGACAAAACATGTGAATTTTACAACGCGGCGCGTTTACAACACTCACCCAAAAAGAGCAGGATATAGAGCGTGATACGGTTCATTATCTGTGTGGCTGGCAGATGAAAAAAGTGTATGCGGCATGGGCTATTCCCATTGTACGATATGCAATATATCCGTATTTGAAATATTTGAAAGAAAAAATAGAGCGGCTAACCGCATATCCCTTC
>CAZAMX010000502.1:0-1925 GCA_964486095.1 uncultured Acetatifactor sp.
GGATTGTGGTTCCCGGCACGGCCCTTGATTATCCGGTGCGGCAGCATCCGACAGAAATGGATTATTATCTGGAGCATAATCTGGACGGTTCTACCGGGCGTCCGGGCTGTATCTATACCCAGCGCATGAACAGCAAGGACTGGTCCGACCGCAATACGGTGCTGTACGGCCACAACATGCGTGTAGGCACCATGTTTGCCGGACTTCATGATTTTGAAGATGCCGATTTCTTTGAGGATAACCGTTATATTCATATTTATACGGAAGACGGCAGAATTTTGATCTATGAAATTTTTGCGGCTTATGCTTTCAGCGATGCTCATATTCTTCTGACTTATGATTTTAATACGGACACAGGGTATCAACAGTATCTTGACAGTATTTGGGAAAATAAAAGCAGCCGCAGTCAATTCAGGCAGGAAACGGTTCTGTCCGCGGAGGACAAAATTATTACCCTTTCCACCTGTATTCGGGGCAGCTCTTCACAGAGGTACCTGGTGCAGGGAGTGTTGATCACAGAGGGAGAACAGCAATGAAACCCACAGAGGTGCAGGAAAAGCCTGACTTCAGGCAAAAAAGAAAAAAACGACGGGTCAGGAATGTGGTGCTGGCCTGGCTGCTGGTGATTACCGGAGCAGTCGGTTTGCTGGCAGGAGGCGTAAAGCTGTTTCTTGCCATGGGTTACCGCCATCTTCAGGATAACGCTGCGTTTTCCATGCCCTCCCTTCCCGGCGGAATCACAGACGATGCAGAGCCTGCAAATAGTCAGGCTTCGTCAGAAGAGCCGCCTTCCGGCAGTGCCGATGAAATTGAAACAGGGGCAGACCGGGATCCAAACGGCACCCTGCCGGAAAAGACTTCATCGGAGGATGGGCAGCCGGAGAACGTTGCGGCAGACGGTAATCAATCGGGAGAAGAACAGCCGCAGGGCACCGTGGGAAAAAAAACCACGCTTAAGGCGGGCCAGGTGCGCCGTGGGGACAAGGTTTATGAATATATAGACGGCATACTTACCTTTTTGGTATTGGGAATAGATATAGACGGCCCTGTGACAAGAAACAAGGACCTGGTGAGCGGAGGGCAGTCGGACGCCATTTTTCTGGTGGTGCTGAACCCCGATACCAAAAGCATTTCTCTCATAGGAGTCAACCGAGATACCATGGTGGATATTGTCATGGTGGGACTGGGGGCTAACGGAGAGAATCTGACTACCAAGGCGGAGCTGGCGGTGCAGCACGGCTTTGGAGACGGCCTGCATCAAAGCTGTGAGCTGACAAGAGACGCGGTATCAAAGCTTTTTTATAACCTGCCCATTCACGGCTACATTTCCTTCAACATGGGGGGTATGGCGGCATTGAATGACGCAGTGGGCAGTGTACGGCTGACGGTGCTGGAGGATATGACAGAGATCAATCCCGCCTGGTATCAGGGCGCAGAGGTCACCCTTTCGGGAAAGGACGCCTATGAATACATACATTACCGAAACGTAAACGTGTTTGAGAGCGCAAGAAATAGACTGGCAAGGCAGAAGCAGTATCTTTCCGTCTTTGCAGGGACAGCGCTTGCGGAAATCAAAAAGGATATTACTCTGCCTGTGAGCCTTTATCAGGCATTTAAACCCTATACGGTCACGGATCTGGAGCTGGATGAAGTATCCTATCTGGCCAGCCAGGTGGCAGGCTATCAGTTTGACGCAGGCGCCATTTATACCATGGAAGGAACCACTGTGAAGGGAAAACGCTTTGAAGAATTTTATCCCGATCAGGAAGCCCTTCAGGATTTGATTATAAAGGTGTTTTACAGAGAAGTTGATCAATAAATCCGGTATTATCCGGGCTTAGCCCCCGGTTAATATATGCCACATGTACTATTATGAAAGGAGGAACTTATCTTGAAAAGAAAAATTTTGGCTTTAGCCTGTGCCA
>CAZAMX010000503.1:0-1920 GCA_964486095.1 uncultured Acetatifactor sp.
GATTAATCAGCTTCCGGTGCTTTTGGCGAACAGGAAGGCAGCGGTGAAGCTGATGGAGAAGCTGGCTGAGCTGACGGAGGATGACTGCATACAGAAGACGGAGCGTGTAGACAGTGTGGGAGAAGGAATCCGTTTTGAACAGGTCAGTTTCTCTTATGAAGAAGGCAAGGAGGTGTTAAGAAATGTGGATCTGGAGTTTGAGGCAGGAAAGAGTTATGCCATAGTGGGGGCCTCCGGCTCAGGAAAGTCCACCCTGTTAAATCTGATTCAGGGACATTTTGACGGCTATGCGGGAAGGGTCACCATGGGCGGAAAGGAGTTAAAGGATGTAGACACAGACAGCATTTTTGACGTGGTTTCCGTGATCCAGCAGAATGTCTTCATCTTTGATGATACGATCAGGCGTAACATCTGCCTTTTCAAGGAATTTCCGGCCGATGCCGTGGAGTCGGCTGCATACCGGGCGGGTTTAAAGGGGCTGATTAAAGAAAAGGGCTGGGATTATGCCTGCGGCGAAGACGGAGCGCATCTTTCGGGGGGCGAAAGACAGCGGATTTCCATTGCCAGAAGCCTGTTAAAAGAATCACAGGTGTTATTGGTTGATGAGGCAACTTCCGCTCTGGATACGGAAACGGCGGAGAGCGTAACCAATGCCATTCTTGATATAGACGGAATTACAAGGCTGGTGGTGACACATAAGCTGGAGGAAAAGGTGCTGAACAGATTTGACAGTATCGTGGTGATGCGGGGCGGACGTGTGGCGGAAAAAGGCACCTTTGCGGAATTGATGGAGAATAAGAACTATTTCTATTCCCTGTATCAAGTCAGCCGGGAGTAGGCTATCGTCCTAAAGGACATTTTACAAGAAAAAATTTTTATGCTATAATTCTTCTGTGATTGAAAGGAAAGGGGAATAGCGTGGGGAAATGTTCTTACGTCGAGTCGAATGAAACAGCAGAAGAAAATATGGCAGCCAATTTTTTATGCGCTATTGTTCCTCATCGCCGTACTTGTTTTGTTTTATATCTATACTATGCAGAATAAGGCGCGGATTCAGGAACAGAACAGAATTTACGCGGAGGATTCCGCACGTCAGACGGTGAAGCGCATCGAGAGTGAATTTGACAATGCGTTGCAGCGTATCCAAAACAGCGCGTATCTGATCGGCAGAGGCGGAGGCGTGTCCAAAGTCGATTCAGGGATGTTAAAGGAGATCGAGGCAAATACCAGGTTTGATGCTATCCAGTTTACCAATGCGGAGGGTGTGAATTTTGCCTCCGGAGGTGAGAGCAGTGACAGCTCGGATCGGGACTTTTTTATCCGCGGAATGCGCGGAGAGAGCGGCCTCCAGGCCGTGGAAAAGTCCAGGCTTACGGGAAAACCGATGATGGTCTTTTTTACGCCTGTATATGGGGAGAGTGAACCCGAGGGGGTGTTTTTGGGGCTTTACTATGCCGAGAAGTATCTGCAGGATATGCTTGCTGCCAGTTACTTCGGGGAGCCCGCCGACGTATATCTGTGTACGATTGACGGCAGGGTGATTGCAAATTCCGGCAACGGGACATATGGAGACGATCTGTTTGCTTCCCTGATGAAGTCGGGGACCATTGACGAAGAAACTGCCGAAAGGGCCAAAAGCGCATTGCAGGACGGCACCGACACGGCGCTGTTGTGCAGTGAGGGCTGCAGGACGGATAATCTCTGTGTTATGCACCTGCCGGAGTATGGTTATGTGCTGGTACAGGCGTTCCCGAAGAACGTCACACAGACAATGGTAAATAGAGCGAACAGGGCAGGTGTTGTACTGGAAATCTGCCTGCTGCTCCTGTTTTTGATTTATCTTGCCTTTCTGATATTCCGTGCAGGGAGGCAGCGTAAGGAGCTGGAAACGGAGAATAAGGCCATCGGTGATGTGCTGCG
>CAZAMX010000504.1:0-1917 GCA_964486095.1 uncultured Acetatifactor sp.
AAATCCGTGATCAGGCAGCTTTCCGAGTTTGTCATTGCCAGAGGGCAGGAGATCGGATATGAGAATGTGTTTGACTATAGTCTCGGCAATCCTTCGGTTCCTGTCCCGCAGGTGTTTACGGATGCCATTGATACCCGTATCCCCTATAACTATTATCATTCCAGAACTGTCTACCTATATGTAAGGCTGCTGGTAGATTATATCAACAGCCAGCATGAGGCGGGAAAGACGGACAGATACTATAAGCCGGCAGAGAGGGATGAATTGTTGATGGCGGCGCTGATGCACGACATCGGCAAGCTGGTGATTCCCAATGATATTATTGACAAGACCACCAGGCTGGGAGATAAGCTGGAGCTGGTGCTGGAGCGCTTTGAGCGCCTTGCGCTGCTGTACAATATAGATTATCTTCAGGGCAGACTGGGCAAGGATAAGTGGATCGAAAAGAAAAATTATTTTCTGGACGCCAGGGAGCGGGTGGAAGAAATCAACAGGAAACCCCGCCTGACGGAGGAAGATGTCGCCTATATTCAAAATATGTCAAGAATGAGTTATACCGATTCCAACGGCCAGAAGATCAGCTACCTGTCTCTTGGCGAGACGGAGTGTCTGACGGTGGTCTCCGGCAACCTGACAAGAGGGGAGAGGGAAGTGATCTGCTCTCATGTGGAATATACGGAGAAATACCTGCGGAAGATGAATTTCGGCGTACGTTATCCTCACATTATCGAGTGGGCAGGGGCCCATCATGAATTCCTGGACGGCAGCGGCTATCCCAGAGGGCTTAAGGGTGATGAAATTCCCTTTGAAGCCAGGATACTGGTGGTGGTGGATGTGTTTGAAGCTCTGACCAGTGCCGACAGGCCCTATAAGAAATCCATGGAAGAGGAAAAGGCATTTTCCGTTCTGGACGAGATGATGGCTGAGGGCAAGGTTGATCCGGAGGTGCTGGGACTGTTTAAGGAGGCGGTTGCGGGCTTCCAGGGTGATATAAAATTATTTTTTCACCATGAGGACGAAGAATAATGATAGAGATTATTCCAGAAATTGACAAAATCGAAGAATATGCAGAGCTGGCGGAGAAGTATGCTCTCGGTTTTGAATACAACGATTTTTTTAATCCGGATCTGCTGGACGACAAAGCTGCCATCAGGGAAAGGATCAGCCGCTATAGACAACTGGGGCGTCCGCAGAAAACGGATACCATGCACGGAGCATTTTACGATATTGTCCCTTTCAGCTGGGACAGCGGAATCAGCAGTCACAGCCGGTACCGGATGCAGCAGTCGGCGGAAATAGCGGCAGAGCTTGGGTGCAGAGCAGTGATCTTTCATGCGGGCCTTCGGCCGCAATTTGCAGGCAGCGAAAAATATTACCGAAACTGGCTGGAGACCATGTCCCGCCTGGCAGAACAGCTGGCGGCTCAGTGGGATGTGGAAATTTACTATGAAAATATGGAAGAAACGTCTCCCGCAGAGCTGGGGGAGCTGGCGGACAGCCTCCGCGGTGAAAGCCGCTTTGGCATCTGTCTTGATGTAGCCCATATGATGCTGACAGGCGGATCATCGCCGGAAGAATGGTTTCAAAGGCTTGCTGACCACATCAGACATTTTCATTTTAATGATAATCATTTGAAAAGGGACGAGCATCTGGCTCTTGGATGCGGAGATATTAACTGGCAGGAAATATTTGAAAAGATCAGGCGGTACGGGCTGCAGGATGCAAGTATGCTGCTGGAGGTAAGCGGACTGCAGAAAACAACTTTAAGCTTGGAATATCTGGAAAAGGCAGGAATTTGTCATGAATGTTCAGGAAATCTTTTTACAGACAGATAAGCTTTTGGAGGAAAACAGGAGAGAAGAAGCTGAGAAGCTTATGCGGGAGAGCATCGCCCTGGCGGTGGAAGAGCAGGATGAC
>CAZAMX010000505.1:0-1916 GCA_964486095.1 uncultured Acetatifactor sp.
CCTGCCGCATATCCTTGGCGAATCCGCCGAGCCCGTGAAGCTGGGTGCTGGTGAAATCAATCTTGATATCCATCTCCTTCCAATAGGGATCGGTGGTAGTCAGCTTCAGCTGAAAGCTTTCGGCACTTGCCGTCTTATTGCCGGCAAACTGCGCAATTCCTCCAATCGCGCTCAGTTTGGTATCCAAAGTGATGGCTCCGGTATTCTCCATGTCGTCCATCTTCTTTTTCCGGCGATACAGCTCATAACCGGTAAGCTGGTCAAAGGAAAGGACTACGGGATTATCCTCGTTGTCATGGAGATCGTCGTGAATCAGGTAAATTGCCCTGCCTTCCTCGTCCAGCCCCATCTCGAAACCGGGAATTGAATGGAACTTGACAGTCCAGTTATGACTGGCATACTTCTCCGCGTTTTTCCGCCGATAGTCCAGATGCTCCCTGATGAACTCCGGCGTAGCGGTTTCCAGAAGGCTCTTGTTCATCGAAATCTGTTTGGAACAATTCTTGCATAAAGTCTGTTTGTCGCCGATCTTGACCAGAAATAATCCCTTAACCTCTCCGTTGCAGACCGGGCATAGCTCCTTTTTTGAAAACAATCCCATACTTTTCCTCCTTAAATTCAAACAATCAAACCTATTGGCTACATAATTCCTGTTCCTATTATAAACTTTTTCACCGCAGCCCCGATGAGATCTGTCTGAATCATCTGTAAAGTGCACCGAATCGACAGTGCTTCCGGATACGGATTTTAAGGGATTTCATTTATTCTGCCTGTAAACCACACTGTATGTGCCCGGCTCCAGACAGCAGACTCCGCCCCTCACATCCATAAACATGGGATTATTCCCGTCTGCATATACCTCCTGTCCCGCTTCCGGAAGCTTCAGCATAGCACTGCAGCCAAAGGGCACCGTTACCGACAGCTCCACATGAGTATCATCCGTGAATTTCCAGGCACTCCTGTATATGCCGGCGGGAGAATCGTATTCCGCCTCCAGGCTGCCCAGCTGTCGGTTCGGCAGAGGCTCAAGCCTTACTGCTTTGAACCCCGGCGCCGCTTCTACGGGACTGATTCCCGCACAGCGGCGGAACATCCACTCCACTACGGAACCATAGGCATAATGGTTCATGCTGTTCATACTGATGCCTGAAATGGTTCCGTCCGCCAGCAGGCTGTTCCAGCGCTCCCATACCGTGGTTGCCCCCAGCTTTACTTCGTTGAGCCATCCCGGATAATCCTCATTTAAAAGCAGGGTGTACGCCAGTTCTTCCATGCCGAAATCAGACAGTACATTGCATAATAGAGGCGTTCCCACAAACCCTGTTTTCAGCTTGTTCCCGCTGTCCTCAAACAGCTTTGCCAGCTGTCTTTTGGTCAGCTCCACATTGTCTGACAGGTGATATTTCAAAGTCAGGAGCAGAGCTGTCTGGGTCTTGATGCAGCAACGCCCTGTTGCGCTGTAATACTCCCGCCTTACTTCGGCAAACTGCTCCTGTGACAGCCTTCGGTACCGTTCCTCTTCCTCCTTTTTCCCCAGCACGGCTGCTGCTTTGGCTACAAGCCCGGCACTGACCCCATAATAAACATTTGCTATAAATTCCTCATCCGTCGCCCCGAAGACCTCTTCCGCACCGCCTTTGGGATTGTCCAGCGCCAGCCAGTCACCGTAATGGAACACGTACCTCCAGCCATGATCCTCTCCGTCCACCTTAGAGATATAATCCACCCAGGACCTCATGCTCTCAAACTGATCCTCCAGGATGCTTTTGTCTCCGTAGAACAGATACAGGTTCCAGGGAATGATGCAGGCCGCATCTCCCCAGACACAGGCGCAGGATTCCACTCCGCAGGAAGGAATCACATCCGGCACCTTCCCGCCCAGAGGCTCCTGTTCTCTGGCCATATCATAAAGATAT
>CAZAMX010000506.1:0-1911 GCA_964486095.1 uncultured Acetatifactor sp.
ATTGACTTGTGCAGGCCTAACTTTCCCACTCCGTTTTCCTGATAAAACAGGGTCAATGTCTCCTTCATCTCTTCCGGCGTCTGGTTGCTGCATAAGCTTTCTGCCAGCTCACAGATGCGCGCGCATATCCTGGCATTGTACACCTTGCTTTCCCTGCTGTTTACCTCATAATGCTCTGTCAGGGCATACTCCGGAACCTGCAGGCTTTCACACATCATACTGAAATCATAATCATAAAACTCCTTGAATATGCCAATATCATGAAGAGCCGCCTCGTTGATCGTCCCCTGAATCTCCCCGCGGATTTCGCAGCCGCAGCTATAGCTGTTCTCATTGTTTACCAGAAGATTTGCCAGGTAACAATGCCAAAGGTTCCCATGAAAGCCGTAATTTCCCGCAAGTTCGATCAGCCTGTGGATACAGTCGTAAAAAAGCGCCGCCGGATCCCGCTCTGCTGCCGGATCGTCAAAGTGTGCCATCAGCCAGGCCATGTCAAAAAATAAATCCCCATCCGCAAAATTTCTGTAAACAATCAACTCCTGCTCTCGCATATTCCCTGTTCCTCCCTGCCGCGCCGGCCGCTCCGCGCCCGGCTCTTCGCGGTCTGTCCTCACTTTAAGACCGGGCTTCCCTCAGTAATTGCCCAGCACCTTCATATTTCTCGCCTCGTCTCTTAGGCCCCGCAGCGCGTTTTTTACGGCGCTGTCTGCCAGGTTGCCCTCAAAATCAATAAAAAAGCGGTATTCCCAGTCCCTCTCTTCGATGGGACGGCTCTCGATCTTTGTCATGTTCAAATCGTTATAGATAAAATGTGACAGCATATGATACAGGGAACCGCTCTCATGAGGCAGTTCAAAGCAAATGCTGATCTTATTCGCATCCTCCCTGAAAATCTTCTGATTGGTGACGATGATGAAACGGGTGGAATTGCCGCCGCAGTCATTGACCCCTCTTTGCAGCACCTCCAACCCATAGACAGCCGCCGCCTGCTCCCCGGCTATGGCCGCCTGGGAGGGGTCCTGATCCTCGGCCACCTTCTTGGCCGCAAAGGCATTATTCTGCATACTGACCTGCTTCCAGTCGCGGCTCCCCAAAAACCGGGCGCTCTGCATCAGGGACTGGGGATGAGAATAAACCGTCCTGATGCGGTCAATTTTCGCCCCCGGAAGCCCCAGCAGGCAGTGCTCCACCTGAATGACCTGTTCTCCCACAATATAGTTTTCATATTCCTGCAGAAGATCATAAATTTCACTGACAACACCGGCCGTCGAATTTTCAATGGGCAGCACGGCGAAATCCGCACTGCCGTCGTCTATCGCGCTCATGGCATCCCGGAAGCTGTCCACATGGAAGCTCTGTATCTCATCCCCGAAATAGCGCATCATGGCTGTCTGAGAATAGGAACCCTCCGCCCCCTGAAACACCACTCTGGCCCCTGCGGTTTCCAGCCGGTCCACTCTGATAAAGGAGGGCTTCCCCAATTTCCCGTTCTCCGCCAGCAGGCCATATTGCAGCTTTCTGCTCATGGACATAATCTGCTCAAACAGCTCTTCAATACCGCGGCTGTTAAACTCGTTGTGTGTCAGTGATTTTACCCTGGCGATCTTCTCCGCCTCCCGCTGCCTGTCAAATACCTTTTTTCCCGTGCTGATCTTATATTCCGCCACCTGCCGGCACACATCCATTCGCTGTTCATAAAGCTCCACAATTCCGGAATCAATCTCGTCGATCTGCTGTCTTAATTCCCCTAAATCCATATGCCCGCTCCCCTTGCCCTGATTTTAAACGTTGTCTATTTTATCTTATACCAAAACAATCTTGATAGCAAGACAAAAGGAGTGTATAATTAGGAACGATGTATCAGTTCAGCCTTGCAGCAAGTCACGCCACCTGGGGCAATAACTTCCTGCT
>CAZAMX010000507.1:0-1898 GCA_964486095.1 uncultured Acetatifactor sp.
AAAGATACCGGGGACGACGAAGAAGCTGTATGTGCTTGGAAGAGTGCCGTCGGAACGGGTTCTGACGGTTGCCTTGATCGGGGCCAGGGATTGCTCCGAATACGGGAAATACGTGGCGGCCGGTCTGGGGGCGGCGCTGGGGCTTAAGGGGATACAGGTGGTCAGCGGCATGGCAAGGGGAATTGACGGAATTGGCCAGGAAGCGGCCCTGGATGCGGGCGGAAGCTCCTTTGGGGTACTGGGCTGCGGCCCGGATATTTGTTATCCGGCAGGAAATCGGCGGATATACGAAAAGCTGAAGTTAAGAGGGGGCCTGCTTTCCGAATATCCGCCGGGAACCCCGCCTTTTCCCGGCCATTTTCCGCCCCGAAACCGGATTGTCAGCGGTCTTGCGGACGTGGTGGTGGTAGTGGAGGCCAGGGAAAAGAGCGGCACCTTAATCACGGTGGATATGGCATTGGAGCAGGGCAGGGAGGTTTATGTGGTGCCGGGAAGGATGACGGATCCGCTGAGCGCCGGCTGCAACAGGCTGTTGAAGCTGGGAGCGGGTCTGATTCTGAACGAAGAGGAATTTTTGGAAGAATTGATGCAGATCGGTGAGCGGCAGGGAATACAGCCGGGAGATACCGGAAGCGGAAAAGGCGGGGAAGGCGCTGTCGGAGCAGAAAAAAAGGAAATTACGGAATCAGAGGTGCAAAACAGGACGGGTGAAAAGATTCTGCCGACTGAACTTATGGCGCGGCCGGAGCTGATGGCCATTTATCACGCTCTGGATGTTACCCCCGGTTCCGTGGATGAGATCACTGCCAGGCTCCCGGTGAAATACCGGGAGGAACCGGTCAATCTACATCTGGTCCGGCTGTGCCTGGAAAATCTGGCTCGTCAGGTGAGCCCAGGGTGGTTTGTAAAACAACCACCCGATGGTTTGTAAAACAACCACCCGATGGTTTGTAAAACAACCGCCCGGCGGTTCTGCCAAAACACTTCTTGCGGATTTTGAAAATAAAGATTAATATGGAGGTAAGATAAGAAAAGCAAAATGGAGAATTCCATGCACAGAGATCACACAAGAACGGTACAAATCGGTGAGAAAAAGATCGGAGGCGGCAATCCGATCCTGATCCAGTCCATGACAAATACCAGAACGGAGGATGTGCAGGCAACGGTGGCGCAGATCTTAAAGCTGGAACGGGCGGGCTGTGAGATAATACGGTGTACGGTGCCGGGACCGGAGGCAGCAAAAGCCCTGAGAGAGATTAAAAAGCAGATACATATCCCGCTGGTGGCGGATATTCATTTTGATTATAAGATGGCCATTGCGGCCATGGAGAACGGAGCCGACAAGATTCGCATTAATCCCGGAAACATCGGCGGGCCGGATCAGGTCAGAGCAGTGGTGGAGGCCGCCAGGGAGCGGAATATACCTATCCGGGTGGGCGTCAACAGCGGTTCGCTGGAAAAGCGGCTGGTGGAAAAATATGGCTCGGTTACGGCGGAGGGCATTGTGGAGAGCGCACTGGAGAAAGTGCGCATGATCGAAGAGCTTGACTATGAAAATCTGGTCATCAGCATCAAGTCCTCGGATGTGCTTATGTGCGTCAAGGCGCATGAACTGCTGGCGGACAGGACGGATTATCCTCTTCATGTAGGCATCACGGAGGCGGGAACCGTACAGAGCGGAAACATTAAGTCTGCCATCGGCCTGGGGCTGATTCTGCATCAGGGCATCGGGGATACCATCCGGGTTTCCCTGACGGGCAGTCCTGTGGAGGAGGTCAGATCCGCAAGGCTGATTCTGCGGACTTTAGGGCTGCGCAGAGGGGGCATAGAGGTAGTTTCCTGTCCTACCTGCGGCAGGACCCGGATTGATCTCATCTCTCTGGCCGGGAAGGTGGAAA
>CAZAMX010000508.1:0-1898 GCA_964486095.1 uncultured Acetatifactor sp.
TCGGAAATCCTGCAGCCTTATCTGCTGGTCTTAAACAGCCTGACAAAAACCGCCTTTGAGCCGCTCTTTATCGTTTGGCTGGGCACAGGCAGCACCACCATCATCGTGGCGGGAATCTCCGTGGCGGTTTTCGGTTCCATCATCAGCTTTTATACGGGATTTCAGCAGGTGGACCCGGAAAAGATCACTTTGATCTATACCTTGGGCGGCAAAAAACAAGATGCGTTCTTCAAGGTAATTCTGCCCGGCTCCCTTCCCATCCTGCTCAGCACGGCAAAGGTCAATATCGGGCTGGCCCTGGTGGGCGTCATCATCGGTGAGTTTCTGGCGGCAAGGAGAGGACTGGGCTACCTGATTATTTACGGCTCTCAGGTATTTCGGCTGGATATGGTTATTACCAGTATTATCGTCCTCTGTATCATCGCCCTGATGTTCTATAAGTCCATTCAGGTCATGGAACACAGGATCAAAATAAAGTTCAGATTATAAAACAATAGAATCCACGCTTCGCGAGGCCTCTATTGTCATAAATTAAGGCCGAAAGCAATTGCTTTCAGCCTTACATAGGGTTTCTTCTTAAACCCAAGCTCCCGACCGGATTCGAACCGGTGACCTACGCATTACGAGTGCGTCGCTCTACCGACTGAGCCACGGAAGCATCTTGCCGCCCACGAAGCGCGGCTAAATGTATTATAGTCGTTCTCTTTCAATTTTTCAACTGTTATTTTTATTTTTTAAATTATTTTCTATTGCATTTTCTATTGCACCATTAATAACTGTATATTTCTGCCTTTTCTCACTCATTATTTATATCTCCCGGACTGTATTTCAAACATTTTTGCGTATATGCCATTGTTCTTCATCAGCTCGCTGTGCGAACCGTCTTCAGCAACTCTTCCGTTTTGAATCAGAATAATCCTGTCCGCCATTTTCGTTGTGGAAAGCCTGTGGGAAATGATAACAAGCGTCCTCTGCGGCAGCATGTTAAACACAAGTTCATTAAATTCACTTTCCGCTTTGGGATCCAGCGCACTGGACGGCTCATCCAGAATCACCATTCTTTTATTGCTTAGCAGCACTCTTGCCAGTGCCAGCTTTTGCTTTTGTCCCCCTGAGAATACCACGCCGTCGCCATTGAATTCTCTTGAATAATCGCTTTCTCCCCCATCAGGCAGGCTCTCTACCACATCACTCAGCCCGACCATTGTAAGCGCCTGATCCAATTCGGCACCATCCTTATTTTTGTCAACCATATCCATTTTGACGTTTTCATACAGTGTCAGCGCAAACAGCTGAAAGTTTTGCACCAATATACTGCATATGTTCTTTCGATAGAACTCCACATCATAGTCCCGAATATCCGTTCCGTTTACCATAATTTTACCCTTGTCAGGATCATACAGTCTCAGCAAAAGCTTAACCAGCGTGGTCTTTCCGGCGCCATTGCTGCCCACAATCGCCACCTTTTCGTTTGCCTTGATTTTTAAATTCAAACCGTCTAAAATCTTGTGTTCTCCGTCATAGGAGAAAGATACATCCACAAACTCAATAGTGATCGGGGTATCGGCATTGTTTTTCAGGCCCTTCTCCGATACTACCCTGTTTTTCAGCTCCATGAAATGAATAAACTTCTCAATGTATATACTGTTATTATGTAATTCCTTGATCGAATGAACAAAGTGATTCATGTTTCCTTTTATGGTGCCGTAAGCATTCCACAAAGCAGTCATCACATCAAAGGTATATGCGCACTTCACAAGCACCATGTAGGCAAGATAAAACAGTGTCACAAAATCTCCAAGGATTTTCTTCATCAACTGATCACCGGAGCTGACAATCGTTTTTTTTGCTCCATAGGCGGCATGGATTTCGCCAAGCTTTTTTGACGCCACAGTCAG
>CAZAMX010000509.1:0-1666 GCA_964486095.1 uncultured Acetatifactor sp.
TATGGTTTTTCAAAAGCCCAATCCCTTTCCCATGAGTATTTATGACAATATTGCCTACGGCCCTAGAACCCATGGAATTAAAAATAAGGCAAAACTGGACGATATTGTGGAACGCTCCCTGCGCGGCGCTGCCATTTGGGACGAGGTGAAGGACAGACTGAAAAAATCGGCGCTGGGATTGTCAGGCGGCCAACAGCAGCGGCTTTGCATTGCCCGCGCGTTAGCGGTGGAGCCGGATGTACTTCTGATGGATGAGCCTACAAGTGCGCTTGATCCGATTTCTACGTCTAAGATAGAGGAGCTTGCATTGGAACTTAAGAATAAGTATACTATTATCATTGTAACGCACAATATGCAGCAGGCCGTGCGGATTTCAGATCATACGGCGTTTTTCCTCCTTGGCGATCTAATCGAATATGGAAATACGGAAAGAATGTTTGAACAGCCCGGTGACAAGCGGACGGAAGAATATATTACGGGGAGGTTTGGATAATGAGAAGTCGTTTTGACGAACAGCTTGCTACATTAAATAAGGAGCTTACCCAAATGGGGGCCATGTGCGAGGAAGTGATTGCCGCTGCTTCAAAAGCACTGACCACGGGCGATGTGAAGCTTACGGATAAGGTTTTTGCCCTGGATGGGGAGATCAATCGCATGGAGCGTACCATCGAAACGCTGTGTCTTAAACTGCTGCTGCAGCAGCAGCCGGTGGCAAGGGATCTGCGGCAGATTTCCGCAGCTCTTAAGATGATTACCGATATGGAACGTATCGGCACACAGGCGGCGGATATTGCCGAAATCATCACGTTTCTTGACGGAAGGACCGGCGGAGAATGTGAATGTATTCGCTTTATGGCCGATGCGGCAAGCCAGATGGTTACAGAAAGCATTGATGCCTTTGTGAAGCAGGATGTTTTATTGGCGGCCGCGGCAATTGAACGTGATGATGTGGTGGATGATCTGTTTTTGCAGGTTAAGTCATCGCTGATTCGGCTGATTGCGGAAAAACCCACAGACGGGGGATATGCACTGGATTTACTGATGATAGCCAAATATTTTGAGCGCATTGGGGATCATGCGGTAAACATTGCCGAGTGGGTGGATTTTTCCGTGACGGGAGAACATGGTAAAGGAAGTAATATTTAGGAGCCGGTTTATGAAAATATGGTGTGTAGAGGATGATGCAAGTATCCGGGATATTGAGGTATATACGCTTAATTCCACTGACTTTGAAGCAAGGGGGTTTGCGGATGCGGCGGCTTTTCGCGACGCTTTATCCGCAGGGAAGCCGGACTTGATAATACTTGATATTATGCTGCCCGGAGAGGACGCGGTGGAGCTGTTGAAATTTTTAAAGGGCAGCCCTGACACTTGCAGGATTCCCGTTATCATGGCAACTGCAAAGGGTATGGAGTATGATAAAATTCAAAGTCTTGATTTGGGTGCGGATGATTATCTGGTGAAACCCTTTGGCATGATGGAAATGGTGTCCCGCGTGAAAGCGGTGCTTCGTCGCTGCAATCCCACAGAGGTAGAGCATCTGCTGAAGGCAGGCGGCCTTCTTGACAACTTAAACGAGCATACGGCTGCGATAGACAGTAAAAGACTTCAGCTAACTTTAAAAGAAATTGAACCAAGTCGTTAGGAGTAACGACGTCTCCAATTT
>CAZAMX010000509.1:1676-1896 GCA_964486095.1 uncultured Acetatifactor sp.
TAAAAGAATTTGAACTTCTGCGGCTGGTCCTTTCCCATCCGGGCATTGCGTTGACCCGAGACCAGCTTTTTAACGATATATGGGGTGCTGACTATGTCAGTGAGACAAGGACGGTTGACATGCACATCCGTACATTGCGGGTTAAGCTGGGAAAGTATGGAAAAATGATTGAGACGGTGCGTGGCGTCGGATACAGATTTGAGGTAAGCATGTCATGAAT
>CAZAMX010000510.1:0-1892 GCA_964486095.1 uncultured Acetatifactor sp.
CTCCTGCTTGCAGTGGTTTCATATTTCCCTGAGATCATAACGAAAAGGACTCAGGAGCTGCCTGCATTTTTGCTGATACTGATATTGATGCCATTGACCTATGCCGTGATTTTTGCGGCGCTGTACAGACAGCTTCTGCTTTTCAGAAAGCGGCAGAGTGAACGTATTTTGCAGGAGCAGAAGACCGCATTGGAAATTCAGCTTGACAATCAGCAGCGTATCCGAAAAATGAAGCATGATATGAAAGGACATACAGCTATGCTTTCGGGGCTGCTTGCTGCCGGGAAATATCAGGAGGCGGCCGGGTATCTGAAGGGTGTGGAGACGGAAGTGGACAACCTGTCAGGACAGTTTTGCGCCAATCCTTATCTGGAAGCAATATTTGCCTATTATAGTCAAAAAATGCAGGAAGCGGGGGCGGACTGCAGGATGGATATACAGGTGGGGGAGGAAGCGCTGCCTTATGTGGAGCTGTGCCAGATCCTCTCCAACGGACTGGAAAATGCGCTGGATGCCATACGGGGACTTGAAGAAGATAAACGTGAGGTCTCCGTGCAGGTGAAGTATAACAAGAATCATCTTCTGATACGGATCAGGAATAAATGCCGGGAGGATCTGTATGTGGAAAAAGGGACTGTTCCCGTTACGGATAAGAAGGGACACGACCACGGCTTCGGGCTGGTCACGGTAAGGGAGGCGGCGGAGCGGCTTGACGGCGAGATGTTCTGCTATACGGAGAACGGAAACTTTGTGCTGGATGTGGTGGTATCCTGTCTGGCATTCGCGAAGGAGTCGAAGTAGCAGGAGCCTTCATACGGTGGGGTTATAAGCTGCGGCAGAATTTTGATGTTACAAGTTAAGAAAAAACTTTAAGGACGTTTGATGGCGGATTTTGGTGGAGGATAGACCGGTGAAGTATCTGCTTCTGAAGGATGCAAGGAAGATCAGGCGGGTTGCCGTGCAGGATATTGTATGCTGCGAGGCACAGAAAAAGCAGCAGTATATTTACATGGCGGACGGAACACAGCTGATTCAGCACGAGACCATGACGAAGCTTTATGAGATGCTGTGCGGCTGCCCCGGGTTTGTGAAGGTGGGCGCGGCCTGGCTTGTCAACCTGGAGCATGTGGGGAGTTTGAGTGCCAGAGAGATAGAGCTGGACAGCGGCAGAAAAATCTATTTGCCCCGGGGAGCCTACCAGGCTCTGCGGGAGCAATATTTTGATTACTATAGTGAGGAACGGAGGAGCATACCGTGAATATTGAGAAAAAGCAAGACGGAAAAGAAATTACGCTCCTGCTGTCAGGGCGCCTGGATACTACCACGGCGCCTCAGCTGGAGATGAAGATTCAGGAAAGCCTGGAGGGTACGGAAATGTTGATTCTGGATTTTGCGGATTTGGAGTATCTTTCTTCCGCGGGTCTCAGGGTGCTTCTGTCGGCCCATAAAGCCATATGTAAGCAGGGCGGGGAGATGAAGATCCGCCATGTAAACGAGGTGATCCACGATGTATTTCTGATCACGGGCTTTTTGGATGTGCTTAATATAGAACAGTAAATATAGAACAGTAAATGCTCATGTACGGTAAAAAAGCAAACATCCGAAAACAAGAGATAGACCCGACATAAAACGCAAAAATTCGATGGAAAATCACCCTTGTTAAATCAAATGGATAGAAATACACAGAGCAATATGCTAAGATATATCCCAGAATAAAAAGTGCAGAACAGGTAACAAAATGAATTTAAGTGGTTTCTGTACCTGTAAAAATTTAGATTGTCCGGGCGACCGGCGGCGAGCCGGAAGCCGTGAACGAGGTTTTACGGCATTACAGCAAGCTTATACGAATCGCCGCCATTGAAAACTGACATATCGACAGGGATACCGAGGAC
>CAZAMX010000511.1:0-1885 GCA_964486095.1 uncultured Acetatifactor sp.
AGAGCATTTTAACCGCCTGAAAGGTATCAGGCTGACCTATATGGGAGATGCCCGCTACAATATGGGAAATTCTCTGATGGTAACATGCGCAAAGATGGGGATGCACTTTACGGCCTGCACCACCGGTAAGTATTTTCCGGACCAAAAGCTGGTGGCAGTATGTCAGGAGATTGCGAAGCAGACAGGAGGAAGCATCACATTGACCGAGGATGTGAGCGCAGGCACAAAGAATACGGATGTTATTTATACAGACGTATGGGTTTCCATGGGGGAACCGGATCAGGTGTGGGAAGAGAGAATTCGAGAGCTGTCCCCTTATCAGGTAAATGGGGCTGTGATGAAAAACGCAGGGGAAAACGCTGTGTTTATGCACTGCCTGCCAGCGTTCCATGATCTGAAGACAAAGATCGGCGCACAGATGGGAGAGCGCTTTGGCATTACGGAGATGGAAGTGACCGACGAGGTATTTGAATCCGAGCAGTCTCTGGTATTTGCAGAGGCGGAGAACCGGATGCACACCATCAAGGCCGTTATGTATGCTACGCTATGCTGACGGCGGAGGTATTTGACAGGGAGACGCTGGAAGCCGCGATAGATACGGAGTGGGTCGGGAAAAACATATGTTATTTTAACGAGCTGGACTCTACCAATATCCGGGCAAAGCTGGAGGCGGAAAACGGAGCAGCCGAGGGAACCCTGGTGGTGGCGGATATGCAGACTGCAGGCCGCGGCAGAAGAGGAAGAAGCTGGAACAGTCCGGCAGGAGTGAATGTTTACTTTACATTGATCTTAAAGCCTGTTTATGAACCGGATCAGGCGGCCATGATTACGCTGGTCATAGCGCTGGCCGTGGCAGAGGGAATTTCCTTAACCTGCGGGCTGGAAGCAGGGATCAAATGGCCCAATGACGTTGTGGTAAACGGGAAAAAGGTCTGCGGTATCCTGACGGAAATGAGTGTGGAGCACGGAAAAATCCGGTATGTAGTGGCGGGGGTGGGAGTTAACGTGGGCAGACAGGAGTTTCCGCCGGAAATTGCCGCTACGGCTTCCAGCCTTGAGGCAGAGTGCGGAAGGCCGATGTCCAGGGTGACTCTTGTGGCGAATATTTTAACGGCCTTTGAAAAATACTATGATGGCTTTTGTAGAGAGCTGAGCCTCTCCGGCATCAGAGAGAAATATAACGGGCGTTTGGTAAATCGTGACAGAGAGGTTAGGGTTCTTGATCCCAACGGTGAATTTCAGGGTATTGCCCGGGGAATCAATGAGAGCGGTGAACTGCTGGTGGAGCGTGAGGACGGCAGTATCACGGCGGTTTATGCGGGAGAGGTATCCGTGCGGGGTATTTATGGATACACGGTATGAAAGGCGAAAAGATTTTCTCAGGTTGAAAAGGACGCTGCCTATAGCGTTAAAGCGCATGGAAAATCTAAAGCTTCACACCGAAAAACGCAAAACCGGCGTTCTTCACGGATTGTTTGTGCCGGCTACGCCGGCATGTTTGAAAGTGTGAATATATTGGAAGAAAAGAAAATTGTGCTTTGCGGAGCCAGCGCATATGAAAAGAAATATTATTTTAATGAGCAGTTTAACGGCATTCCGGAGTCTGTGAAGGAAGAGCTGCATATTATATGCGTGCTGTTTACGGAAGAGGTAGGCGGTGTGTTTACCATTGGCTTTGAAGAGGACGGAAATGTGGTCCTGGAGACAGAGGCGGAAGAAAGTGATATTTATTATGACGAGGTGGGCAGCGGCCTACTGGTGAGCGAGGTGCGCAGAAACAGACAGGAGCTTTTTGAATCTCTGCGCCTTTACTATAAGGTCTTTATCTTAAAAGAAGATGTAACAAAAATATTAAATGTGTATTCAATAAATTATTATTGTGATT
>CAZAMX010000512.1:0-1879 GCA_964486095.1 uncultured Acetatifactor sp.
TTTCAAAATCCGGAACAATATAATACAGTTTCCCGTTAACACGGTAAGCGTCAAAGGCATTCTGCATGAACTCTACCTGAGACAGCTCTTCATCCTGCTCAATCAACTTATCAATGTCGGCGATCAGCCCCTTGGCAATATAATTACCGACAGGCAGGCTTCCGCCGCTGTTACACACCAGAATATCCGGCATATTGCCTGAAATAACATCATTGTTCAGCTTGGTCGCGCCGGCCGTATAATCATCGTAAGAATTGTATGAATTATATTCCTTTAAAACAATCCTGTAATCCGGATTGTTTCGATTATATTCAATCACCCGCTTTTTTAAATCCGTGTCTATATATTCCCCGGCCATCACCAGCACTTTTTTGTCCTGAATATCCTCCGGCGCCACATAGGTAAAAATACCCGCCTTCATGCCGGAATTCCAGTCCTCCATGAAAAGCCCCAGGAAAGAATTCTCATTCAGCTCTACAATACCGTACATACTCTCAATGTACATATCAGAGTTGACATAGTCCATCATAAGCTGTCCCGTTTCAGCTCCTTCATCCCAGTAATAGATGCCTGCGTTTCCCGTGTAAATCAGCTTATGGGAAAGGCCCGGCAGCATCACATTATAATCATAGGTATAAGAAATGGAGCTGGGAAAATCCTTAATCTCACCCGCTTTATCCGCAGCCACGTCATAGGTGGTATAATACATCTTGGTCCAGTCGGTCTCATCCCGAAAAGAGATAAAAGCCGTGCCGTCCCCGCGCGAAATCATCTGATCACTGTTGGTAAACAGCTTCATACTGTCCTCGGAAACCTTCTCCCGCTGGCCGATACTTCCATCCAGGCCCACGCGCACCCTGTAATAATCAGTGGTGCTGTAATCCTCGCTGTTCACTGAAAGCATTACATACAGGGCATTGTCCGCTCCCTCCAGCACGGAATTGACCCAGGTATAATCATCCTGCTCTCCCAGGCTGATGTCCAGAAGCATCTTTCCCTCGGAATTCCAACAGCATATGCTGGTCTCATTCTTAGAGACATAATTATCCGGATCCGACCAATCCTCAATGCGATGGTTCTTCCGGGCGTAAACCGTACCGTCAGACATCATGGAAAATCCGGAATAATTGGTATACTCACTTATATTAGCGCCTGATTCTGCCATATCCCTTGCTATCGGTCCCGCCGGCAGGGTGGTAATTCCTCCTCCGCCTTCGACATCGGTTTCACCTTCTTCCTCCGTATCGGACGGAGTATCTGCTGTTTCGTCTTCCGGTTCCTCCACCGGTTCGTCTACAACCGGCGTGTCTCCGCCTTCTTCGCCTCCGACATCGGGAATTTCAAGGGGAGTTACCTTGGCATCGCTACCGTCTTCATTCATGGAAATCAGGCGGTAATCGTATTCATTATATACTTCGGTGCTCCAGTCTCTAAGCCATACCAAAAGGTTTATCTTTCCGTCCCTGACAGCGGATGCTAAAACGTTCATATTGCCGCTTTCCGGATTATATAGTTTTGGCAGTTCAATCTCCTTCATCCGATAGACATTTTCCTTCGCAAGATCCGGATCTGCCTCGCTTCCGCCTCCGCCGCAGGCACATAGGCCCGCCGTTACAGCCAGTGCCAGCCCAAAGGAAAGACACCTGCTTACCAATCTCTTTTTCATAAATTCTTTTCCTCCCTTTTCACTCGCTTTTTCTTAATAGATTTTCCGGTATCGCCCAGACTGCCGTCAGCACCTGCTTTCCTGGCCAGCCGTCTTGCCCGGAGCTTCTCCCCGAGCCGTTCTGCCTTATCCTTTACAAACAGCCACTTGTCCTTCAGCGTCCAGCCCTTATGCTTCCACCAGAATCCAAAGAAATATAAATCCAGCACCACC
>CAZAMX010000513.1:0-1875 GCA_964486095.1 uncultured Acetatifactor sp.
AGTAACAGCGTTAGAGCATATAGAAACTGAACCTATATGCTCTATTTTTTGCCATTAAGGAGGAACAATGAGCGTCAACATTCAGACCAGCACCACAGGGCGATTAACGCCAATACATACTTGACAAGTAGCAACAAGCCAGGCAACGCTTAATTTCTTAATAGATTGTCCGCCAAAAGCCTTGACTGAAAGACCCTGATATGATACGATATAAGTATCACAAACGAGCCTTCTTGCGCGAGAAGATTCAAAAAAGTCAAAAAAAATATGACAAAGGAGGCGGGAAATTTGTCTGTGGAATTGACATCGATTTTAAACTTGGATAAAATTAATGTATCAGGGATGTCTGCTCCGAATCCGGAAAGGCTGAAATATTACGAGGATTATTATCTGGCGGAGGGGCGATTTGCAAATGCCGTCATAGTGGACGAGTACTGGAATATCCGTACAGGCTATATGACCTATCTGCTGGCGAAAAAGTATGGCGTGAGGCCGCCGATCTTTGAGATCCGTGCTTTTTGGCCTTTGCGGAAGGTGGTGCGGGGGCCGTATGTACACTATCCTGCATGGCAGCAGGGACCTGCGGACAAAAGGCGGGAAACCTGGCTGTATACCTTGCGGGAGCCGGTAGTTCCCGGAGACATTCTTCGTGTGGAGACCCGGAAGGGAGCATCTCACATGCGGGTGGAGAAGGTGGATTATGTGGCGGAGGACGGAAACTGTGCCGGTATGCGAAGAACCCTGAAACATATTAGAAAAAGCGTATTGGAGAGTGGAACATGAAAAAAGCGATGGATTATGTATTTACCTCGGACAATCAGGAAATCCTGATCGAAGGTCTGCAGAAGGAAACCAGGGCCCAGGTCATAGGAAATTATGTAAAGTGCCGCAAGGACAAGAAGCTGACCCAGGACAACCTGGCGCAGCTGTCCGGTATTTCCCGGCCCAATATCACCAGATTTGAAAGCGGCAAGTATAACCCTTCACTGGAGATGATGGTGCGTATTGCGGCGGCCATGGATATGGAGCTGCAGGTTTCTCTTGTCAGAAAAAAGCGCGGAAACAAGCATCAAAACGGTTGAACCGCCCTGCAACAGCCCGTTGCTTTACAGGAGGCTCCCACGGGGATAGAATGAAATCAGTGCCGCAGGCGCATTTTGCGGCAGAGGCGGCGTGAGAGACCGTAGAGCCATAAAGGGCAGAAAGGCGGAAAAATGAAAATGGATAATCGTATTGCCGAGGTAATCTGCAGAGGGCGACAGAATCTGAAAATGACCCAGGAAGAGCTTGCCTCAAGACTGGGGGTCACATCCCAGGCAGTGAGCAAATGGGAATGCGGCACGGGAATGCCGGATGTCAGCCTGCTTCCGGGAATCTGTAGTGTTTTGAAGATCAGCGGGAATGAGCTTCTTGGAACGGAAGGAAGCATTGTGGAGAACGGCAGCCTGAAGATGGAGCGGGAGATTCGGGAGGTTATGTTTGCAGAGCCGCTGGTATTGCAGTTCGGCCTGGATTTGGTCCCCTGCTTTGCGGAAGGAGTACCTACCAACTATGTGAATAAGCAGAGAATGAAGCTGGTGGCGATTACGGGAATGCTGATGCCCATTCTGCGCATCAGGGATCAGTCCAATCTGGAGCCTCTGGAATATGAGATACTTTCCTATGGCAGGGTATTGTTTAAGGGGAAGGCGGAACGTGTTGATGAGCAGACCTTTCATATGCTGGTGGACAAAACCGTGGAGGTCTGTTATGAAAACTATGACACCATCCTGAATAAGCAGCTTGTCAAAACCATGGTGGACAATATGAAGGATCGTTTTCCCGGTGTAGCTGACCGACTTGTTCCCGAGCGAATCAGTTATCTGTAGCTGCTTA
>CAZAMX010000514.1:0-1865 GCA_964486095.1 uncultured Acetatifactor sp.
ATACCCCGGCTCATAGACGATATCCTCATCAGAAAACAGGCAGATGTCCCCGTCGGCCCTCATTATGGCTTCATTACGGCTTCTCCCCACTCCCCGGTCAGGGAAGGAAAAAAACTGCACCTTATGCCCCCTGTATTCCATTTCCCTTTTTTCGAATCTGTCACACTGATTTATGATCACCGCGTCGGAATCAAGGTTCATTTTTTCCGCTATTGCCTCAGGATTCTGATTCATAACAGACGCAAGCACCTGAACTCTCATGCCTTTACCCTCTTGTTCTTAAATCCATAGTACCACCTGAGCAGGAGTTCATCCGCTTCCATAAGAATAACGCATGTCACTTTACAATCCTGCTGTTTCAGAAATTCCAATACATATTCCAGTTGTTTCCCGGCATGTGCTCCGGCTTTTACCCCCAGCAGAACTCCGTCAGCCGCTTTCAGCTTCTCTACCTCTTCCGGGCAGGATAAAAGTGAGGGAACTACAAGCCAATCCATATTTTCCGCATCCGTATCTTTACAAATCTTTTTTAAGGTATCTGCCGTCACCGTTGGTTCACATTCCTCCTGAACCATACAAAACACCGCCTGCTTTTTTTCCGAAAATAAATAACTTATGTTTTCTTTTAGTTCCCTGCTTTCCGGAGTCCCTGCCGTTTTCAGCCCATACCGGCGTCCTATGGCAGCCGGAAGCCAGATGCTGTCGTCTCCAAGCTCCTTCAAAAGCAGAGCTATAATGGCAAAAAACAATGTCAGCACCGCCCCGAGAACAGCGGCTCTGCCAATCCGCAGGTCCGGCGGTACTTCCTCCGCCTCCCCGTGGTCTATGACACGGATTTCCTTGATCTCACTGATTCCCTTAGAAAAGTCCAGGATCACCGCTTCTTCTACGGCTTCTGCAATAGCCGTACTCATAGCGGCATCCCCGGTGGTCACTATGGTGGAGGGTACCCGCCAATCTGACTCCATATCTCCCTGAATATACCCCTCCAGCTCTTCATCGCTCAGCCCTTCAAAGCCGCTGCCCGCCAGCCGGCTTCTGACAAAGCTTAAAAATTCTTCCGTGTGCATGTAAGTATCCCAGGTATAAGAATTGATCATCACAAGATTTGTATCCGCGGGATCAACTCCATACTCTAAACGGTAGACCGACACAGCCCGATACTGTGTATCTCCTTTCAGCAGAATATTGTCCAGACAGTATATCCCGGTTACAAGCAGGGTTCCTGCCAGCGTAACGGCCGCTATCCTTTTCCACTGCCTGACCATACGCAGCACAGTCAACCGCAAATCAAAAGGTTCCTTTCCATAGCTTCCTTCAAACATCGTTCACTCCTTCTCTATTGCGGCTTCTGCTCCGAAGAGGCTTTTCCCTGTCTCTCCTTTTCTTCCCGCAGCGCCGTAATCTGCTCCGCCTCTACTCCCTCCGTGCTGTCCGGCCAGAACAGGACCTTCAGGGTAAGCATCATCAGCTTTAGGTCCAGCCAGGTAGAATAATTCTCAATATAGGTCAGGTCCAGTTTCAGCTTATCATAAGGGCTGGTATTATACTTGCCGTAAACCTGGGCGAATCCGGCAAGTCCGGCCTTCACCTTCATCCGAAATACAAATTCCGGCATTACCTCAAGGTACTGAGAAATGATCTCAGGTCTCTCCGGCCTGGGACCGATAAAAGACATATCGCCCTTTAAAATGTTGAACAGCTGCGGCAGCTCATCAATCCTGCACTTTCTGATAAACCTCCCACCGGGGTGATACGATCATCATTTTTCTTCGCCAGCCTGGCCACGCCGTCCTTCTCCGCATCCGTTCTCATGCTGCGGAATTTTAAGATATGAAATTCCCGCCGATTTAAGGTGCACCTCA
>CAZAMX010000515.1:0-1830 GCA_964486095.1 uncultured Acetatifactor sp.
CCCTGCTTCGCAAGGCAGTGATCGTGGCGCCGTTGACGGTGCTCTTGCCGAAGATTGGACTGGGCGTGGACGGGGTGTTTCTGGCGGAGCCGATCTCCAATGCCATTGGCGGACTGGCCTGTTTTGTGACCATGTACTTTACACTTTACCGGAAGCTGGCTGGTGAGAAGGATGCGGGTTAAAGGGGTATTGTGGCGGCAGTGGCGGCGTGGACATTAGTCGAAATCCACTTTGCGTAAGTCAACGGTCAGCGCTGGGCGGATGCCGAATCCTTCCAGACCGACATTTTCCTGACGCAGCAGTTCGTCTGTATAGCCATTGCCAACAAGATAACATTTGCTGGAGGTTCCTTCTACGGGCTCGCGCAGCCACCAGGAACACTCTTTGATCTGAAAATCATTGTAATCCAATAGATACCAACAGCTTTCGTCCTGTTCCACGGCAGTCTGCGTGGGCAGGGCAAATTTACTTATCTTGGCATCATCAAACCACTGCAGTTCATCCAAAGACAGCAGATATACGCGGTCTGTGGTAGTGACAGTATCGGCATCAAATAAGGGATTGCTCTTTGTAATGTTTTCTGTTTCTATGATGGCGGACAATTCTTCAGCAGTAAAGCCATGGAGGAAACCGGCTTCGTTCTGATAGCCGTTTTTACGTTCTGCCATGGCGGCAACCTGAGGCGGCTGGTCCGCATAGTTAACCACTTCGTCAGCGCAGTTGAGCCAGGTACGGATATTGGAAGAACTCCAGATGTTATTGCCGCGTACCAGGATCTGCAGGGACAGGTCCGTATCCGCAGCAGATTCCCTCGACCAATAATCAGTGGAATCATACCAGTTATACTTACCGCCCTCGGCAGCATCATATGCTTTCATGGTAAGGACTTTGGCAGAGACCAGAACAGCCTGTCTGTTATCTTCGGACAGATTCAGCACACGCCACTCTATGGGGTCACCGTGATAGGAGCCGAACGTGACAGTGTCGCCGATGGAGACGGCAGGGGTTGCTAAATACCGAATGCTTTTATGAAAAGCAAGGAAAATCCCTGCAGCAGCGCATACTGCGGCAAGTGCGAGGGATATGAGCAGAAATGGTTTCCTTTTAGGATCTTGGGGGTTTGCGGCGGGATCATCTGCGGTTTTCTGCATGGCAGGGAAAGCAGCCTGTCCGATATTCTTGCTGCCAGGACTCTGCTTTAAGTCGTTTACAAATCGAAGGACGTCCACGCAGTTTTCATCGCTTTGCGCGCTGACCCATTGGTGAGTCATTAGAAAATATTCCATGGATTTGGAAAGAGATACCTCCTCTAATTTATAGACCAGAATGGGTATCGACTTGCTCACGGCCCGTTCCACCTCACGCAGTACATGTGGTGAATGGTTGGCATCTTCGGACATCAACAGGATAACGGCAGCTGAGTGATCGATCCCATCAATCAGTTCTTCCGCATATGGACGCCCGGAACGGATATCCCTGGGTGCGATAAAGCATTTGGTTCCGTTTTGTTCTAGGATGCCGCAGATTTTTGCGGCTTCTTCAGCATTTTGGGAGGAATGTGATATAAATATCTGCATAAAATGATACTCCTGTTCTGACGGAAAATCTGACTCATTGCGTCTTATTCTATCATTGCACGGTGTTTTTTTCAATAAAATAACAGCAATAGACATTGTGTGGCGGCAGGTCAGCCTTTGGCCACACTGTCTGGCAAGTTCATATTGAAAATAGGAAGCGGGGGAAGTATGATGATTTTAATAAGAATCATGTTTTACAGGTGTTAGCAAAGGAGACAGAAGATTGAAGCGGATTATGATGGCCGGAGCGCTT
>CAZAMX010000516.1:0-1807 GCA_964486095.1 uncultured Acetatifactor sp.
GGAGGAAGGCAGGATGCCAAAAAGGGATTCCACTATTTTAACCCGATCCTGATAGGGATTTGTCAGTTTTGCAATTACGCTGCCGTTTTTTGTAATATAGATGTCCTCTGTGGCAGAAAGCAGTAAATATTTTCCAAGATTATTTTTTAGTTCTGTAGCAGTAATAGACATAAGCGCCTCCTTTCTTTGGACGATTATTATATGCGATTCGTACGAAAATAGGAATTAGGATGTGTTGTAGCGTTGAGGAAAATGAATGAGTAGGAAATATATTGCAATGATTCCTGCGCGCCTGGGTTCAAAGCGCATACCCAAAAAGAATATACGATATATGGGTGATAAGCCTTTGATTGAATATCCGATCAGGCTGGCGTTGGCATCTGAATGCTTTGATAGCGTCTGGGTCAACACCGAAAGCGAAGAGCTTGGGAAGTGTATTGAAAGGCTGGGAGCAAAATTTCATCAGCGACCGATAGCGCTGGCGGGTGACAATGCTACGAACAGAGAGTTTACATACGAATTTATGCAAAGACATGAATGTGATTATGCAATTATGATAAACCCCACATCCCCCCTTCTTCGGCAAAATACATTAAATAATTTTATGGAGTATGTGGAAGTTCATGATTTTGATACGGTGTTGTCCGTGATCGAAGCAAGGGAAGAGACCTTTTACCAGGGGAAACCGCTTAATTTTAGTTTGGCGGAAAAAATAAACAGCCAGCTGTTGGAACCAACGGAAAGTATATGCTGGGCGCTTACGGCATGGAAGAGAAGTATGTTTATGGAGCTTCAGGAACAGGGAATCAATCCGGTATTTGGCGGAAGCATAGGCCGATTTGCCATACCAAAGGACGAGTCCTGTGATCTGGACACTCCGGAAGATTGGAATATTGCTGAGGGAATTTTAAATTCTCGTATCAACAAGTTTGCAGAAAGGTATATGGACTTATGATGAGCAGTTATTTTAAAGAATATACAAAAGACATTTATGAAGCATTGGAGGAAATGATCGTTACAGATAAAAGTGGCAGACGAATCACTGCAGATGAGGGATATGAAATATGGTCTGACAGAGCGGAAAAGCTGCGGCAGGAAAAGCAGGGGCTGATGTTTTTCTGTGGAAACGGCGCAAGTGCCACCATGTCTGAGCACATGTCACACGACTGGTTCCAAAACGCACAGATCAACACCTATTCTGTTTCGGAAACCTCACATTTGACTGCCATCAGTAATGATTTGTCTTATGAAGATGTATTTGCATATCGTATCGACCGCATTTGCTCGGAGAAGGATATATTGGTGACAATTTCGTCGTCAGGGAATTCTCCCAATGTGGTTAAGGCGATTCAAACAGCCAGGGAAAAGGGAACATTTGTCATAACCGTTTCAGGAAAGGAAATGGATAACAGCTCCAGAAGAGTCGGAGATTTAAATTTTTATGTGCCGCTGAAAACCTACGGAATGGTGGAGTCGGCGCATGCCGTCCTGATTCACGGGGCGCTGGATTATTTTCTGGATAAATATATGGGAGGAAGACATTGATGAAAGTAGTAGTTGGCGCATCTTCATTTGCGGCAGCAAGTGACAAAGCAATGAATCTGCTGTTGGCAAAGGGAATTGAAGTAGTGAAAAATCCGTACGGCAGAAAGCTGACCGTGGAAGAAACAATAGGACATTTACAGGGCGCAGACGGCCTGCTGGCAGGACTGGAGCTGCTGAATGAAGAGGTGTTGTCACAGGCTCCCGGATTAAAAGCGATTGCACGAATTGGAATCGGCATGGATAACGTAGACTTTGAGGCCTG
>CAZAMX010000517.1:0-348 GCA_964486095.1 uncultured Acetatifactor sp.
CAGGATGCCGCTACTCTCTATCAAAAACTGGCCTCTCCCTGGAAATGGCAGATCAGCAGCGGATTGCTGTAGCAGTTCAATCTTTTGGAATTTACTTATATAGAAGATCATGTGGCCTTTTTAAGAGCATTGCTTACGAACTTTCCGGCAGCCCACCTGATAATCTGCATGGCAGCCGCACTGTTCCTGGCCCTGATCCCCCGAAACTGTCATGAGAAAAAATTTGTGTTAAGCGGGAAAACTGCCGCAGGCACCATTATCTTGCTGGTTTGGTCCATTATCTCCCTTTCCGGCCTGACTACCTTTTTATATTTTAATTTTTAAGCAGACCCGCAAACAAATACCCTT
>CAZAMX010000517.1:358-1797 GCA_964486095.1 uncultured Acetatifactor sp.
TTTTACGGAGGCAGCTATGAGTGCAAAAAAATGGAATGTGATTGTAATAGGCAGTTTAATTGCAGTACTTATGCTGCTTTCAGGCTTCACGGCCTTTGTTGATCCCTTTTTGCATTTCAGCAGCGGACGGGCTTTTTTGCAATATCCTTTAAAGGATGAGCGGTACCAAAATGACGGTATTGCAAGGCATTATGACTATGACAGCATCATCACCGGAACCAGCATGTGTCAGAATTTTAAATGCAGCGAATTTAACGCTCTTTGGAATGCCACCGCAATAAAAATTGCCAGCCCGGGAGCAAGCTATCATGAATCCTGCGAAAATATCGGCAGAGCACTCTCCCGCCATAACGGCGTAAAAAACATTCTCTGCAGCATAGACGGAAACCGTTTAAATTACCCGGCACTTTATGAGGAATATGACGGGTATCCCACCTATCTGTATGACAACAATCCCTTCAACGATGTAAATTATCTGCTGAATAAGGAGGTACTGACCAAAACCATTGCCGTCTTAAATTATACCCGCTCGGGCCAGAAGACTACAACCATGGACGAATATGGCAGCTGGAACAATTACGCCTCCTTCGGAAAGGAAAACGTCCTGGCTTCCTTTACCCTGCTCGATGAAAGAGAGGAAGCGCTAGTCCTGACGGAAGAAGACATACAGCAAATCCGTGAGAATGTGAGTACCAATTTTGTAAAATTGGCGGAAACGTACCCGAATACTACTTTTTACTTATTCTTTCCGCCGTACAGCATCTGTTACTGGGAGGCCATGGTTAGAACAAAGCAGCTGAATGCCCAGCTGGAAGCCCAAAGGATTGGTGTGGAGCTTTTGCTGGCGGCTCCGAATATTCAGGTCTATGATTTCAGTTACAGGATTGACATTACCGAAAATCTGGACAATTATACGGATACCCTGCATTACGGTGAGTGGATCAATTCCGAAATCCTGCAGATGATCGCCGCCGGAGAGGGCCGGCTGACCAAAGATAATTTCAGGGATTACTACGACTCCCTTGAAAAAATGTACTCACAATATGACTATACGCAATATCGAAACAAATAAATAGGAATATTTATAAAAATTCCGGGCAATCTATTCAATGTGGATGCCGACGTTTTTACGGTCTTTGCAGGAAGTCATTACCCCAAGCGGCTGATAACAGGCATGGCTGAACTGATACTGCCTTTGCGGAAAAAATGCAGAAATACCTTGACATCGTCATAAAAATGTCTATATTATAATATATATTGATATATTCCTCGATAGCTCAATGGTAGAGCACTCGGCTGTTAACCGAGTTGTTGCAGGTTCGAGCCCTGCTCGGGGAGCTGGATTTACAGTTTCATTCAAACCTATAAGCAGAAATGTTTATAGGTTTTTGAATATTTATTCTTAATATTATTCGACTCTTATAGAAAATCCCTCATAT
>CAZAMX010000518.1:0-1795 GCA_964486095.1 uncultured Acetatifactor sp.
TATGCCTTTCCTTAATCTGAAAGATACACGTGCAGCACCTCCAGAAAGCTGACCCGATTCAGACGTATAAACTCCGTGACCTTCCGGGACTGCAGAATACGGATCCTTTCCCCCGTACAAAGGGGAATCCCGCGGCCGCCGTCAAAGCTGGCTTCCACCGTCTGCTCCCCGCCGTCGCCGCCCTTAGGAATTTCAATCTCGATTACGTCCTCAGGCGAAAGAATAATGCTTCTTTGATTCAATGTATGAGGACAGATGGGTGTCAGCATGATCAGCTTTGCCTGAGGCGCAACCAGCGGCCCTCCTGCTGACAGGTTATAGCCCGTGGATCCGGTAGGAGTAGTAACGATCATGCCGTCCGCGCAATAAGCGTTGAGAAACTGCCCGTTGACATAAATATTAAAGCGGATAATCTGCAGCGGCCCCCTTCGCGTAATGACAATATCATTTAAGGCCCAGTCCTCATCCGGCCTGTTTTCTTCTGCGCCCTTTTCTGTAAAAAAGGCCCTGCCATGGAGCATCATACGGCTCTCCCGCTCATAATCCCCCTCGATCAGACGGTCCAGCGCCTCTTCCAGATGATCCGGCTCGATCTCCGTCATATAGCCAAGGGTGCCCAGGTTGACACCGATAATAGGGATGTTCAGCTCCCTGGTCTCTCTGGCGGCCCGGAGCATGGTGCCGTCGCCCCCCAGCACAATCATACAGTCCGCCGCCCCTGTCCAATCCGCGCCCTCGGTCTTTAAAAATACCCGCTGGCCCCGTGCCTCCAGATAGCTGCGGATACGCTCCGTAACTGCCAGGCCCTTGTCCTTATGCCTGTTTGTATAAATGAAAAACTGTTTTGCCATTACCTTGCCCCATCCTCTTTCGCGTGGGAATTTTCCACCGTCTCCCGGATCAGTCTCTGCCATTCCTCACTCCCGGACAAGCCGCTCCCGGCCCCGCTTATCTCACGAAGGGCCGCTTCTGCCTCCTGCTCCGTAAGCCTGCGGATTTCATCCTCCGGCTCCTGCTCCTTGATAAGATGCAGAAGATACTCGATATTGCCTTCCGGCCCCCTGATGGGAGAATAATCCAGTCCGCAAATGCGAAAGCCGATGCCGGCAGCGTAATCCACTATTTTTCCAATCACCTCACGGTGGGTCTCAGGCTCCCTTACCACACCGTTCTTACCCACCTTTTCCCTGCCGGCCTCAAACTGGGGCTTAATCAGGCATACCATCCCGCCGCCGGCCCTTAAAAGGTTGCGGGCAGGAATCAGAATCTTTGTCAGGGAAATGAAGGACACGTCCACACTGGCGAAATCCAGATCCTCTTCTATATCTTCTCTGACCATGTAGCGGAAATTGGTCTGCTCCATACAGACCACCCTCTCATCATTTCTCAGCTTCCAGGCAAGCTGCCCGTGGCCCACATCCACCGCATACACCTTTGCCGCTCCGTTTTGCAGCATACAATCGGTAAAGCCCCCCGTGGACGCCCCTATATCCATGCAGATCTTTCCCACCAGGCAAAGTCCCCACACCATCATGGCCTTATCCAGCATCAGGCCCCCCCAGCACAAAAATTTTAACGAATGATCCCTGACTTCAAGCTGTATTTTACTCTCGTCAAAAAAGGTCCCGGCCTTGTCCTCCTTCTGGCCATTGACATAGACATTTCCCGCCATAATGACCGCTTTTGCCTTCTCTCTGGAGGCGGCATAACCCCGGTTTACCAAAATTACATCCAGCCGCTCCTTCATACGCCTGCCTCCAGCGTCTTCAGAATCCGCTCCGTGATGCTGTCCGCG
>CAZAMX010000519.1:0-1795 GCA_964486095.1 uncultured Acetatifactor sp.
GTCGAAGCTGTACGACGCGATCGCGGCGTGGGCAGAGGATGATTTCCGCTCTGTAAACGGTCAGATCGAATACCTTTTGTCCGAATG
Organism: uncultured Acetatifactor sp.; assembly: GCA_964486095.1. Lineage (GTDB taxonomy): Bacteria > Bacillota > Clostridia > Lachnospirales > Lachnospiraceae > Acetatifactor. The sequence continues at coordinate 88 of CAZAMX010000519.1, forward strand.
TGTCAGGCGGCGGAGAAGAGACGGCAGATCTGTGTCGGAAACGATGGATGCCCCGCAGGAAAGCGCGGAGATTGAATTTCGCGGGGGTGTTGACTGATATGTGTGCGAAAGCGCATAAAAGGGTATATATATGAATCAGAAAATGTTTCGCAAAATGATTTTTACCAGGGCTGACGCAGTGCTGGAAATACTGGGATATGTATTCCTGCTGGCAGCTTTCTCCGTGGCTGCGGTGGCCTGCGCCACCGGAGCCCGGATACCTGAAAAATTTGACAATGCAGGAAACATAATCAAATACGGCTCGCCCGGTATATTGTTTTTGATGCCTGCAATGCTGCTGCCCTGTAACCTGCTGTTTTCGCTGGTGCTTCATTTATCAAATCCGAATACGTGGAATAGGCCCATTGAGCCGCGGCCCGGCAGAGAGATCGTGGTATATCGGGACATGGTCAGGATGCAGACCGTTATAGAGCTGTTATGTGGCATTTACGGCCTTGCATTCTGCCTGGTCCAGTACCGGGGGATCAGGGGAGCGATGGTGCCGCTCAGCGTCTTTTTGATACTGGGTATCATAGGAGATATTGCAGGGATGCTGGCAGTGGCGGCAAGGCATAACCGAATGAAAGCTTCAGGAGGAACGAACGGATGAAATTTATTTCATGGAATGTAAACGGTCTGCGGGCCGTAATGGGCAAGAATTTTATGGAAGAATTTAAAAAACTGGATGCGGATTTCTTCTGTCTTCAGGAGACAAAGCTTCAGGAGGGGCAGATTCAGATGGATCTGCCGGGCTATTATCAGTACTGGAATTATGCGGAGAAAAAGGGTTATTCCGGCACCGCGGTTTTTGTCAGAAAAGAGCCGGAGTCGGTCACCTATGGCATGGGAAAGGAAGAGCATGACCATGAGGGGCGGATCATCACCCTTGCCTATCCGGAATTTTACCTGGTCACCGTCTAAACCCCCAATTCCAAGCGGGAGCTGACCCGGCTGGAGTACCGTATGCAGTGGGAGGATGATTTCAGGGCTTATTTAAAGGGTCTGGCAAAGGATAAGGGCGTTATTGTCTGCGGGGACCTGAATGTGGCCCATCAGGAGATCGACTTAAAGAATCCCAAGACCAACCGGAACAATGCGGGCTTTACGGATGAAGAGCGGGGGAAAATGACGGAGCTGCTTGACAGCGGCTTTGTGGACAGCTACCGCCATTTCTACCCGGACAGGGAAGGCGCTTACAGCTGGTGGTCCTATCAGTTCCATGCCAGGGAGAAAAATGTGGGATGGCGCATTGATTATTTTCTGGTTTCTGAAAATTTCGCGGACAGAATGACCGGTGCTGCCATCCATCCGGAAATTTACGGCTCTGACCATTGTCCCGTGGAACTGACGATTTAAACTACACGACAGTAATTATGGGCTTGCAGGTTTTCGTAATCTGGAATAATAGGAAAATCTGGAATCGTTAAAAACAAGGGCTGGAATGCCCTCGTTTTTTGTATAAATATTTCAAGCCGCGTAAACTATATAACATGTAAAAAGGTAAATGCAACATTTTATCCAGAATGTTGCATTCACCTTGATTACATAATCTATATCGTCAGCCGCGGGGAAAACTTTACCCCTCTTTCAAACATTTTTTAAAATTTTCTTGGGATTTGCAGTCTGCTTCTCGAAATTCTCCCGAAAAATTTTCTTATAAAGAGAAACC
>CAZAMX010000520.1:0-1794 GCA_964486095.1 uncultured Acetatifactor sp.
AAAGATTATCTGCGGCGGTCCCATGTTGGGTTGCGGTATGTTTGATTTAATCGTGCCCTCCACTAAGACTTCCACGGCTCTTCTGGGTCTGTCTAAGGATGACGTGGCGGCAATGGAGCCGGGGCCCTGCATCAACTGCGGACGATGCGTTGAGGTATGCCCCGGAAGGGTGATCCCCAGCAGACTGGCGGACTATGCGGAGCATTTTGACGAGGAAGCGTTTCTGGAAAATCACGGGATGGAATGTTGTGAATGCGGGTGCTGCAGCTTTATTTGCCCTGCTAAGCGGCCTCTGACCCAGGAAATCAAGTCCATGCGAAAGATACAGCTGGCGAAAAAGAAAACAGGAGGCAAGGCATGAGCGAATTGTTCAAAGTATCATCAAATCCCCATATTCGTTCCAAGGTGACGACGAACGGTATCATGCTGGCAGTCATCATTGCGCTGCTGCCTGCTGCCGGCTTTGGAATTTATAATTTTGGTCCCAGGGCCATTGCGGTGATTTTGGTAACCATTGCCAGTACCGTACTGACAGAGTTCTTATTCGGATTATACAGGAAGAAGATGACTATTACCGATCTTTCTGCGGTGGTGACGGGACTTTTACTGGCATTAAATCTGCCGGTGACCATTCCTCTCTGGATGGCGGCCCTGGGCGGTGTGTTTGCAATTCTGGTAGTGAAAATGCTGTTTGGCGGGCTGGGACAGAATTTTATGAATCCGGCTTTGGCAGCCAGATGTTTTTTGCTGATTTCTTTTCCTAAGGCCATGACGGCATTTGATTGTGACGCCTACACGGGAGCTACACCCCTTGCAATCTTAAAAGATGGCGGCCAGGTCAACGTGATGGATATGGTCATCGGACGCACAGCAGGTACCATCGGAGAAACCTCCGTCATCGCGTTGATGATCGGGGCGTGCATTCTGATCCTTTTGGGAGTCATTGATCTTCGCATTCCCGGAAGCTACATAGTAACTTTTGTGGTATTTCTGGTAGTGGTGGATCTGGCCAAGGGACAGTGGATCTCCCCGGCTTATCTTACGGCTCAGCTGGCAGGCGGCGGCCTGATGCTGGGAGCCTTTTTCATGGCCACGGATTATGTGACGAGGCCCATTACTGTCAGGGGGCAGTACTTATTCGGCATCTTTCTGGGGCTTATGACCGGCGTGTTCCGGGTTTTCGGCTCAGGAGCAGAGGGAGTTTCCTATGCCATCATTCTAGGTAATCTGCTGGTGCCGCTGATCGAGCGGATTACGAAGCCGACAGCCTTCGGATATGAGAAAGGAGGCAGACGTGGTGAAAAATAAGAGTGATGTTTCCACAATGCTCAAAGAGGCGGGGATCCTGTTCTGCATTACCCTGATTGCGGGATTGCTGCTGGGATTTGTTTACGAACTCACCAAGGAACCCAGGAGGATCCAGCAGGAAAAGGCGGTGCAGGAGGCATGTATCGCCGTGTTTCCCAAGGCAAAGGAGCAGGGGATCGGCCTCATATTTGAAGACGTAGGCTATGTGCCGGATGAGGCTCTCGCCGCAGAACTTGCAGAGACCAATGTGAAGATCGGCACCGTATTTGCGGCCTCTTACAATGATACCCTTTACGGATATGTGGTGGAAGCCACTTCCACAAAGGGTTACGGCGGTGACATTGTGCTTTATGTAGGCGTGGGGACGGACGGGACGGTAAACGGTGTTTCCATCACAGAGATCTCCGAGACAGCCGGCCTTGGCATGGAGGCGCCCAATGTGCTGATTCCTCAATTTGCCGGGAAGCAGGTAGAAAGCTTTGTTTA
>CAZAMX010000521.1:0-1782 GCA_964486095.1 uncultured Acetatifactor sp.
CAACATTCACAATTACCATAAGCTTTACATGCGTAAGCGCAAAAAAAACCAACAAAAATACATGGGCCGCCAGAATCAGGACATTACCCAAATATAATGAAGATTTAATCTGATTACCGTGTCCGTTCATTTTAAACTGCTTACCCTTCCGTACTTCTCTTCGCTCTACAATGAGTTATATTATAGCACCTTCCCTGCCTAAAGACAATCAGGAATTCCCTTGCGGAATATTAAAGTTACTTAAAATTGATTAAAGTTTTATTTTCTCTCCTGCGGTAATTTATGATATAATGACCTTATTCATGACAGGAAACGGCCGAATGGCCATCCATATCGTAAATGCGAAGCATTTATGATATAATGACCTTATTCATGACAGGAAACGGCCGAATGGCCATCCGCACAATACAGTCAAATGGGAGGTAGGACTCAATGAATAAAAGGAAAAAACGAACAAGCCTTGCAGCCTGCACCGGCATCCTGCTGGCAGCGGCATGCCTTACCGGCTGCGGCAAAAAGGAAAGCTTTGTCCCCCAAAACACCGATGTCACCGCCTTAGATCGACCTGCGCAGATCTTCGTAAAGCAGGTAGAAGGCTTAAGCGACAGCTTTTGGCTGGGAGTGGATGTTTCCTCCGTCCTGGCAGAAGAAGAAAGCGGCGTAGTCTATTACAGTGAAGACGGGGAGCGGCAGGATATTTTCCGGACGCTGAAGGAAAACGGCGTAAACGCCGTCCGCATCCGGGTCTGGAACGATCCCTGGGATGAAAACGGAAATTCCTACGGCGGCGGACATAACGATTTGAATACTGCTATTTCCATCGGGCAGCGGGCAACCGATTACGGCATGAGCGTCCTGATCGATTTCCACTACTCCGATTTCTGGGCGGACCCCAACAAGCAGATGGTGCCCAAAGCCTGGGCGGAAATGTCCCTGGACGAAAAGTGCAAAGCCCTTGCCGCCTATACAAAAGACTCCCTAAACGCCCTGCTGGACGCCGGCGTCAATGTAACCGCCGTACAGGTGGGCAACGAAACTACCACCGGCATGTCCGGCGAAAAAAACTGGGACTCTGTACTGAAGCTCTTTTCCGCCGGCTGTGATGCGGTGCGCCAGGTATCCAAAAAGAAGGATCATCCCCTGGAGGTTGTCCTGCATTTCACCAATCCCGAAAACCGCAGTCAGTTTTTAAGCTTTGCCAAAAGCCTGGATAACGCAGGTATAGATTATGACATCTTTGCCACCTCTTATTACCCTTTCTGGCACGGGACCCTGGAGAATCTGACCTCCGTCCTGTCCGAAATTGCTTCCACTTACCAGAAAAAGGTGATGGTGGCGGAGGTTTCCTACTGTTATACTCTGGACGACGGGGACGGCTCCGGCAACAGTGTGGGCGAAGGGGCAAACTGCGACCTGACCTATCCTGTTTCCGTTCAGGGCCAGGCAGACGCTGTCCGCGACGTGGTCAATGCCGTGGCATCCTGCGGGGATGCAGGTGTCGGCGTCTTCTACTGGGAACCCGCCTGGATACCTGTTCCCGGCGATACCTATGCGGCGCGTCAGACTCTCTGGGAAGCCAACGGCGCAGGCTGGGCCTCCAGCTATGGCGGATCCTATGATCCGGACGACGCGGGACGCTACTACGGCGGTTCTTCCTGGGATAATCAGGCTATGTTTGATTTTGAAGGGCATCCCCTGCCCTCCTTAAGTGTATTCCGTTATCTGGCCACAGGGGCAGAGACTGCTCTGCAGGAGGTTGCCCTGCGGGATACGGAGCTGACC
>CAZAMX010000522.1:0-1769 GCA_964486095.1 uncultured Acetatifactor sp.
TATTGATTTGCACTTTCTCATCACCGTCTGAACGCGGATTGTTATCACCGAATATTCTGCCGTTCTGCAAGAAACTGTCATCATCTTCAAATTGACAGCACCTTTTTCCGCAGTTTCATATCTTCACCGAAGGCTGCTCCCACCACAGACAAAGAGAGGACATGGGTTACCCCACATCCTCCAGTTCTTTTGAGATCACTTTTAATGCCTCAGACAAGGTGATCGCGTCTGCCCTGCAAAGCCACCGCTCCAGTTGTTCCCTGTTCCAAAAGCAGTCGTCCAATGCGGCTAAAGCACTGCCGATCCCCCAATCCGGGATACACAGATATCTGCCGTACTTATACCAGCCTATGATGACATGCATGGCGCTCCCTCTTCCGGAAATTTCCGCCTCCACAGTGTCTCCATGACACCGGAGCTGTTTCACATGCCCTTTCCACAGCCTGTCATCGGCATGTTCTGACGCCGGGTTTTCACAAAAAAATTCCATTTCCGCACGACCTCCCATCTATACCAGATCGATCTCATTTGCCGCATCCATGACTGTCTCTGTTCCCACAATGTCCCGTTTCTGCTCACACCCGATGATCAGGGCGCGGTGCAGGAGTGTGTTGAGCATACGGATGCTGCCTGAGCAGTATCCGTATGCCGCCTCCAGCGCTGCAGGTTCAAAGACATCCCGACCGACACCGCAGAGCCTCATGCGGTCTTTCGCATAGCCAGCCACTTCTTCTGCTGTAAGGCCCTGCATGTTATAGTTGATCACGACCCTCTGCCGCAGAGCATCATGGATCTGCATGGAGAGCGTATTGTTCAGCGTGGGCTGCCCGAAGAGTGCAAGGACCGCGTAATTTTTGGAATCCATCTCGAAATTCATCAGGATCTTTAAGTCAGCCAGGACTGCCTGGTTTAAGTACTGCGCCTCATCGATCAGGACGGTCAGAGTTGTTTTCTGCTCCCGGTAGAGGTTTTTGATCCGCTCCTGAATGTTCCGGAAGTTGTCGATCTTGCGGTAGCAGGGTTCCAGGCCCAGGCCTTTTGCAAGGTCACGGTAGAACTCGCTGGCGGAGATGGTGGTCATGGGAAGGTAGACCACCTTGTACAGGCTTTGGTTCAAGCTGCTTACAAATGCCCTGCAGCAGGCCGTCTTCCCCGTTCCTGACAGGCCGGTGAACAAGCCTATGCCCTTCACATTCTTCAGGTACTCCAGACGCTTTGTCATTTCATTGAAATCATGATCCCTGTAAAACTGTTTCTCAGTTATCTCCTTGTCAAAGGGGTTGAATTCCATACCCCAGTATGCCCTATACATCCGCGCCACCCCCGTCCATTTCACCGTAGCTGATGTTTGCGCGGCGTTTCCGCTTTGCGTTATCCAGCTTTCTTACCGGTCTTACCGTATGGAGCCGTTTCCCGCTTTCCCCTGCATAAATATAGATCTCCGACATATCCTCCGGCCGGTAACGCAGGTGGATGGTGCGCCCGATATAGTGCTGGGGCACCTCGTAGGAGATATTGAACAGGGATACTGTCGCCGTAGGGGTCACTTTTCGCGTAATACGGTGCAGAAAGCTTTCCTCTGCCACGGACTTTTCTACAAAACGCAGGGTATCAAAGGCTTTCAGGTAGCGCTCCCTTGGCGTCATCCCGATGGAAGAGTGGAGGGTGTTGTTATACTCCGCGTCCAGGAAATGGTGGTAGCTGTCATTCACATCCTCCAGGCTGTGGAAGGTATTCCAGTCGGTACAGTTCATCCAGCGGTCCTTTTC
>CAZAMX010000523.1:0-1757 GCA_964486095.1 uncultured Acetatifactor sp.
TTGTATATTTAAGCTCATTCAGATAAACCTCGCTGACATTTAAAATTCCGTTCGTTCCCATTAAAACAGGGGATGTAAACACCTCTCCAACAGGTATGTTCACATCTGCAAGGCAGTTTTCAAAATTTGTTTCCCCGGAAGGGTCATTCAGCTTATGAAGCATAACCCGCATGTCAGTTTTGTTGTTGCCCCTTCCCAAAACATGCACATATTCTGCCTTGTCAAGGGCATCAATCATACACTGCTGTATGCCTCGATACAAATCATTGTCCAGCGTATTTACCTTTACTATCTCATCAAATATTTCTTCAAAGTTATCACCAATCTCAGGTATCGGGTACGCTATAATTGTAAAGCTGTATTTATCCCTGGGAATATATTTGTTTGTTATCTCTGCCGACTTGGAGGAATATTCTACCAAAAGCTTCTGCTGCTTTTCATCCATCTCCTCTGTGATTCTGTACTCCGCCGCCCCCCCTAACAGAAAGCCGGAGTATATCTGAAGACCTTCCGTCTCTGCGGACTGATCCCTGATCTGCACGATTCCCAGCGCCTTACACAGCTTACCGCAATTCTCGAGCATTCCCGGATCAGGCAGCGTTAAGAATGCCGTCATAACCTTCAAATCCATCAGGGCTATCACCGCACCTTCCTGCTCGGGAAAATCCAGCGCCGCCCCGTCAATCAGCAGCATCTCCGCTCCTTCCGCCTCCGGCATTCCCGCCAGCTCTTCCGGACCTTCCGCCGAAATCAGGCGGCGCTTCGTGTAGAAACACCACTGGCGCACCACGTCTGCCGTATTTCCTTCCTTTTTCCCCACAAAAAGAACTACGGGCGCACCGATGTCTTCATCGGCCTTCCACTGCCCTTCTCCCGACAAAACAGCGCCGTCTGCATATACATTGACGTCATACACATTGCCGCTTTCCTTAAACAATTGGAAAAACTGGAACATGAAAAACAGCACCGCCATCATGGTGCATATACTGAAAAAATTTCGTAATGATACCATTCCCGTTGTCTTCCTCAAGCCTCCAGACATACCGGCGCCGCCTCCTAATCTCATTGAAATACCCTGACCAGCTCAAGCATCTCATGATCCAGCACCACGGAGGAATGCTTCAGTTCATCAATCACCTCAAAAAACTTGCGCTTCTGCCCGCTGTTAAAATACAGCTTCAGCAGACAGGAAAAGGTAGCCAGGGTATTGGGGAAATGATACTCCGCCCTCTCACACCATTTTTCGCTGTTGGTAAAGTCCTCCAGCTCCAGGTATCTTAAACTGACCGCCTCATAGCGTGCGCTGGTCATGCGGGTTCTGTCCTGATTATACAGCAGCTCACAGACCTCACCCATGATACCCACATAGCGCTCCTGCTCCATGTCCGTAAACACATGCTGCACCAACACCTGGTCCATATAATCTACCAGGGCTTCCGCCAGCTCCAGCTGCTCCGGCCTGCCCTCCATAATCAGGTTGTACTGCTTTTGCACATTAGCCCGGAAATCATTGAGGGCATCCTGCAGCACGCTGGCCGCATAATGAGCAGTTTCCGTATCCTCACTGTTTAAAGCCAGCATGATGGAAGCTAAGGATTTCTGAATATCTCCTCTTACCACATTCATCATCAGCCCCCGAAGGTTGTCCGTATCCGTGATCTCGATGGCCTCTTCCAGAGGAACCAGGTTTCTCTCCCTGTCTTCCTCCGCATGAATAAAGGTACGCTTCCTCTCCTTGCTGAACACAACGTCCTCCA
>CAZAMX010000524.1:0-1753 GCA_964486095.1 uncultured Acetatifactor sp.
GGACTCAGCTTTTCCACCACACTCTGCACAATACGATCCGCTTCCTTCACCTTCTCCAGGTTATCCAGATTCATCTCCATGCGGTTATAACCCAATATCCGCGCGGCCCTGCGATTTTCCTCCGTGGGTGCCTGCCCAAGGCTTTTCAGAATATCATCCACATTTGCAAAGGCCTTCCCGATGCTGTCCCCCAGATCCCGCCTGGGCTCTGTCATCAGCGCCTCATAGCTTTCCCCTGCCTTTTTATAGGTATCCTCCAGTGCTTTGCCTTCTCTGTGGAAGCTTTCAAGGGATTCTGTGCTTATGCCTTCCGCAAAGGTTCCCAGCACACCTGCCGGCAGTCCGGGCAGCTCCCGCAGAACCGTATCCGTATCCCGGAAGCTCCGGTATTTCTCCACACTCTTTTCGTCTCCGGGGAAATACTGCTCCGCCAGCTGTGCCTCCGCCTGTCTCAGCGCTTCCACAAGCCTTTCCATAGGCGCCGTGTCAATGGAAAATCCGCTCTTAAGCAGCTTTACATTTACCTCCGCTGTCATGCGCAGACGGATCTCTTCCAGCTGTCTTCTGGCCGTAATATCTCCCGCACAGCTTTCCCAGGCTTCCTCGCTCCGGTAATATCTTTCCGTCCGGGCCGCCCTTTCATACAGGTTTTCGCTGCCCCCGGAAAGCAACCCATGCACGGGTGTTTTCCCTTCCGTCACCGCGTCCGCTGCTGCCTTTGCAAAGCGTTCCGGTGTAACGGGCAGCTCCAGACTCTTTAATTCCTCCAGCCGGTTCAGATTCTCTTCGGTCAGGGGCAGCCCGTTCTCCAAAAGCCATGCCGCATCTCTGCGGCTTTCTTCATTTACCTCACGCCCCGAGCCGGCAATGATGCCTTCTATCTGACGGGCAAGATGACTCTCTCTGACAGCATCCTCCGCCGTGCCGGCTGCCTCCCCTGCAGCTTTATCCAAGCCGGTGCCCTCACGCCCCGGCTGTAAAGCGCTCATGGCATAATATCCCTGTACATCCTCGGCAAAAAAGCCAGGTACATTTCCTCCGCCGCCTGCTGCACCGCTGTTCTCTGCCACATAAAGATTCCAGATTTCACTGCTCATTTCGTTGTCAATCAGATACCGGATGCCGCCCTGCTTCAGAGGCTGAAGTTCGGCCGCCATCATCCAGGCAGTCTTCGTCAGCTCCAGATTTTCCTCTGTCAGCGGCAGATCCGCCTGCCGAAAGCTTTCGGCCACCGCCTCTGCCAAAACCTGGCTTCCAAGCGCCGCCGTCAGCGTCTCCAAATCCAGATCATCCGTATAGCCTGCTATCTTTTTGCCCGCGCGGACCAGCTCCGCCTTGATCTTATCGACAATGGTAACGGTCTCTTCCGGATTCATATTGCCAATGTCAAAGCCTTCTTCCCTGGCTTTTGCATAATCGTCCTCCGATAAGGTGTGTGACATCACTGTCATATAATCCTGGCTGATCCCCACATCTGCGTTCTCGGCCTCCTGCTGAAGCTCAATCAGGCTCTTTCCCTTTTCCGCTCCGTTTCCGGGCAGACCGTCCCGGCCAAATCCCGGCGCATAGATACTTCCTCCGTTTACCGCTCCCTGGGCAGGATGATTTTTTACCGGATAGTTTTTCCCCGTTTGCTCTCTTCCGTTGATTCCCTGACTTTCTATTTGCCGATTCTTAGTCTCACTGACCGACTGTTGATTAAATGATATTTTCAAGATGCTGTCTCCTATCGCCTGGCGGCAGAAATTGTTGC
>CAZAMX010000525.1:0-1752 GCA_964486095.1 uncultured Acetatifactor sp.
TGAACATACACAAGGGTGAATTTGTATTTATCGTAGGGGACAGCGGCTCCGGTAAATCGACCATGATAAAACTTCTGCTGCGGGAGCTTACTGCCACCAGCGGCAGTGTTTATGTTATGGGAAATGACCTGGCAAAGCTGCGTCACAGACAGATCCCCCGGTTTCGACGGAATCTGGGAGTGGTGTTTCAGGATTTCCGCCTGTTGAACGACCGGAATGTATACGAAAACGTTGCCTTTGCCCAGAGAATTGTGGAGACGCCGGTGGGCGAGATCAGGAGGAATGTGCCCGCGATTCTGGCTACGGTGGGCCTTGCGGGAAAATACAAGGCAAAGACAAAACAGCTTTCCGGCGGAGAGCAGCAGAGGGTGGCGCTGGCAAGGGCGCTGGTGAATAATCCGGCAATCCTGCTTGCGGATGAGCCTACGGGAAATTTGGATCCCAAGAATTCCTGGGAAATTATGAACTTGCTGAACGAGATTAACGAGAACGGCACCACGGTGGTGGTAGTGACGCACAATAAAGAGATTGTCAATGCCATGCACAAGCGGGTGGTCACCGTGAAGCGGGGAGTCATTGTCAATGACGAGGAGGGAGGCGAGTACATCGATGAAGATTAGTACATTGTTCTATACCTTCCGTCAGGGATTTGTTAATATCTTCCGAAATAAATGGTACTCGCTGGCTTCCATTGCCACAATTTCCGCCTGCCTTTTTTTGTTTGGTTTGTTTTATGCCATAGTGGCAAATTTCCGCAGTACGGTCATGAAGGTGGAAGAAGGGGTATCGGTCACGGTATTTTTTCACAATGAGCATGACAAATGTGCTTCCAGGGGTGAGTCACATACGGCAGCCACGGATCAGAGAGTCGAAGAAATCGGCCAGATGATTGCTAATCGGGTGGAGGTTTCCGAGGTGGTGTATATCTCCGATGACGAGGCTTGGACCAACTATATGACTGACAGCTGGGGAGAGTATGCGGAGGAATATGCAGAGGGGTTTCCTGATAATCCCCTGGTGGGAGAGTATTCCTATGAAGTGTTTTTAAGCGACGTGTCCATGCAGACGGCGCTGGTGAACTGGCTTAATTCCATACCGGAGGTGCGCAGGGTAAACTATTCGGCCTTGACCGCGGACACCTTAAGCGGCGTTAATCTGCTCATTGCTTATGTGTCCATCGGAATTATTGTAATTCTGCTGGCAGTCAGCATATTCCTGATCAGCAATACGGTGGCCATCGGAATTTCCGTTCGTTCTACGGAAATTAATATCATGAAGTACATAGGGGCTACGGATTTCTTTGTACGGGCGCCCTTTGTGCTGGAGGGTATTCTCATCGGCCTGTTGGGAGCGGCAATTCCTCTGGGCCTGATCAGGGTTCTTTATAATTATGCGTTGAATTATATAGCGGAGCGATTTGAAATTCTCAGCAGTGTGCTTGATTTTCTGTCAACAGAGCAGATATTCGGAGTATTGACGCCCGTATCGCTTTTGGTCGGCGCTTGAATTGGTTTTCTGGGGAGTATTACAACGGTCAGGAAGCATTTGCATGTATAGAGGCAGGGGCCTATGAAAAAAAGAAATGTGGTAATGTGGGTTATTGCCTTTGCCCTGCTATGCACCTTGTTTTTTAGAACAAAGCAGGATGCGGCGGCGCTGACCATGTCCTCCATCACCTCGGACAGCATTCGGGAAAAGGAAGAGCAGATACGTCAGGCTCAGGGCGAGAAGGATACGCTGCAGAGCGGACTC
>CAZAMX010000526.1:0-1735 GCA_964486095.1 uncultured Acetatifactor sp.
TCGTCTCGATCAACCGGGTCAGTGTAACATACTCCATGGAAGACCTCCCTTGTTTTTCCGTTAATTATCCCTTTAAAGTTTACCACATCTTGACCTTTATGTGAAGTTTTCCCGATTTATTTTTCAAGGCTTAAGTCTCCGCAAAAAATCGGTATATCTCTTCCGCTGCCTTTCTGTTCAGTTCGGGAATCTTGGACAATTCCTCCAGGGATGCCTGCTTAATATCTTCAATGGACTTAAAATGACGCATCAATGCCTTCCGTCTGGCCGGCCCCACGCCGGGAATCTCATCCAGCACAGATCTCACCTGAGCCTTACCCCGCAGGGAACGGTGATATTCAATGGCAAAGCGGTGAGCCTCGTCCTGCACTCTGGTAATCAACTTGAAGCCTTCGGAATGAGTATCAATGGGCAGTTCCACGTTGTTAAAATACAATCCCCTTGTGCGGTGATTGTCGTCCTTGACCATGCCGCAGACCGGAATATTGATCCGCAGCTCCTCCAGCACGGAAAGAGCTATATTTACCTGGCCCCGGCCGCCGTCCATCATGAGAAGATCCGGAAATCTGGTAAAACTGCCATAGGTATCGTCCAGCTCCTTCTCTTCCAGCTCCTCCCGTTCTTCCATGCCGTGAGTAAATCTTCTTGTCAGCACCTCCCGCATACAGGCGTAATCATCGGGACCTGATACGGTTTTAATCCGGAACTTACGGTAATCGCTGGGCTTAGGCTTCCCCTTCTCAAAAACCACCATGGAACCCACGTTCTCGAATCCGTTGATATTGGAAATATCAAAAGCCTCCATGCGCTCAATATGATCCAGTCCCAGAATATTGGCAATCTCCTTTACGGCGCCGATGGTGCGCCCTTCTTCACGCTTCAGTCTTTCCCTGTCCTGTTCCAGAATATGCCTTGCATTCTGGGCCGCCAGCTCCACCAGCCTCTCTTTGGAGCCGATCTTTGGCACGCGGATATGGACTCTGCCCCCCTTGCGCTCCGACAGCCAGTTTTCGATTAACTCCCTGTCCCCGATTTCATATTGCAGCATCAGCTCCCGGGGAATAAAGGGCGTCCCGGCATAAAACTGCTTCACGAAATTTTCCAGTATTTCCGCCTTCCCTTTGGCCACAGCCACGGCCCTTTCAGCTTCCGACATATTCTCTGACACGCTCTCACTGCTGTCTGACACATGTGTCATGTAGTAGTGCTCCCTGCCGATCAGCTTGCCATCCCTGACAAAAAACACCTGTACCACCGCTTCAGAAGCCTCCTGATGCAGAGCAATAATGTCCTTGTCCTCTCCCACATTATCCGTCATTTTCTGCTTCTGGGACACCTGCTTCACGCTGTTGTACAGATCACGGAATCCGGCTGCCGCCTCAAAATCCAGCTTTTCCGCAGCCGCCTTCATCTTTCCTTCCAGCTCCTTTAAAATCACATTATAATTACCGTTTAAAAATTCCAGTGCTCTGGATACCTGCTCCCGGTATTGCTCTTTATCCACATAACCTGCACAGGGCGCCATACACTGCTTAATATGATAATTCAGGCAGGGACGCTCCAGGCCAATGTCTCTGGGCAGGCTGCGGCTGCAGGTCCGCAGACAGTAGAGCTTGCTCAAAAGATCAATGGTATCCCGCACTGCCGCCGCACTGGTATAGGGCCCGAAATACCGGGATTTATCCTTTTTCATGGTGCGGGAAAAAAGGATCCGGGGATAGTCTTCCCCCACTGT
>CAZAMX010000527.1:0-1735 GCA_964486095.1 uncultured Acetatifactor sp.
CTCCAATCAATATTGCTTATAAGTGCCTGCATAGCGTTCTGGATATATTTACTATTATTTTTGTAAAAGGACAAATCTTCCAGCCAAACCACAGCATTATTGGAAAAATCAGAGTTTTGTGATTCAAACTCTGATTGCGCTGTTTTTTGTTTTGCTAATAATTCACTATAAAATGTATCATAGGACATGGTTATCTGCTCTTTTTGAGAATCAGATAATTTGAGCTTTTTAAAGTCGATTTCAAAATCTGCAAATTGACCGTTAAGACCTCTTCCGATATAGATGCTGGATACGTCTTCTATAGCATCTGCTATCTCTTCTCCGAAATTATTCTTAACATATTCAAGATATTTGGCCTCTTCTCGATAGACAGAATTTTATGAAAGCGTCCAACTATAACCTTTTCGTCCGAGTTAATTAAAGTATCATAAGTAGTAGTCAGATATTCCAGTTTTTTGCCTGCATCTTCTAAGGCCTGTTTCTTGCCTTCTAATGCCTTCCAGGCGCCTTCTGTGTCGTCAGCTCCATTAAAATATCCTTCCAGGTTTTCCCTTATTTTTGCGTGTGCCAATTCGTTTTCCTGTTTCACCAGTGACCTAATGGATTCCGTAACACTGTCAATGGAACCGGAAAGGCCTAAAATAGCATTACCGTTTTCGTCATAATTTCTGGTAAGGGAGGGAAAGAGTTCTGTAAGTTCTCGGTTTAGTTCCAAGAATTCTTCGTACTTGGCTGTGGACAGAGATTCGTTTTCATTCGTAAATGGATTCACTCCCTGTGCAAGCTCCGCGTATCTGTCAATAATGGAGTCAGCTTTTTTACCTATATCCACGGAATCTTTTTGGATATTTTTTATAGCATCTGAAAATGATTTGGCGCTATCTGTAGCAGCATTTATTGATTTTTGAGCATATTCAGCAGAGTGGACGATGTGATCAATTCCTGTGACAAGAAGTTCGATTCCCTTGCTGACTGCCCACATGGTAAGCATGTTGCCTGCAGTTGTAAGTGCCTGTAGTGCTACTTTACCTGCCTTTGCGGAGAGTGTCTGTGTCTTGATTGCTTCGTTGTGAGCTAACTGTGCAGTACGAGCGTCTTTAGATGCCTTCACTAATCCTTGTATCGATTGAGATTGTCGATCTGTAGTCGTTACATAGGTTCTTAATACATCATTGTTTTCTGGAAACATAGAAAAATATTCATCTAATGTTTTATTCCCTTTAATAACAATGTTTGTAAAGTTATCTAATTTATTTTTGGCTTCATCAAAAGATAACTCTTTTATAAGATCTTCTTCTGGAATTAACTGCGGTTTATTAGAACTATATCTACCACCTTGCATCCATATTTCATTGAAATCTATCAGCTTTTTCTTAATTTCACTTAATGATTGACCAAATATAGCAAGTTCTTTATTTTTTGTTGTGAATATCATACTATGGGATTTGCAACTTATTGAGCGTTGCGACAGCGTTGTGGAGACACTATTTGAGTATTTGTGGAAAATACTCTATCTTTATACTATGTGGAGTAGCATAAAATTTTTGTATGTGCTATAATTAGTCAGAACATATTTTGGAGGTGTAGAAATGCCTAACTCATATGAAACAAGGGAATATGCTTATTATTGTCCTAAATGTGGACATTGTCATTTTATAACATATGGTAGTAATGAATTGTGTTTGGTTTGCAAAACAAAAATGATTGAATCACCATCGAAATACAAACTTACTCA
>CAZAMX010000528.1:0-1731 GCA_964486095.1 uncultured Acetatifactor sp.
GCTTGCCGCATGGCTTTTATACAGAAAGCGTCCGTCCGAGCTGGCGGAGCAGGGGGTGAACACATTAAGCCAGATCAATTCGCTGGGGGCGGACAACGAGGGCATTGTGAAGAAGCTGCCTACTTATCACGCCATCATCCTGGCAAAAAATGATCTGGGACGCATCAATCTGTACAGACTGGTATCGGAATCCCATCTGACTTATTTCAGCCGCCATCCGAGAATTTCCAAAAGCCTGGTGGAAAAGTATCGGGAGTGCCTGATCTTAGGAAGCGCCTGTGAGGCCGGAGAGCTGTACCGCGCCCTGCTGGACGGTCAGAGCGACATGCAGATTGCAAGGCTGGTAAGGTTCTATGATTATCTGGAGATCCAGCCCGTGGGAAACAATCAGTTTATGATCGCCTCGGAAAAGATCAGAGATGTCCATTCCGTGGAGGATATACAGAATATTAACCGCAGGATCGTAAAGCTGGGAGAGCAGTTCCATAAGCCGGTGGTGGCTACCTGTGACGTTCATTTTCTGGACCCGGAGGACGAGGTATACAGGCGGATTATCATGGGCTACAAGGGCTTTGACGATGCGGATAATCAGCCGCCCCTATACCTGCATACCACGGAAGAAATGCTGGAGGAGTTTTCTTATCTGGGCCGTGAAAAGGCTTTTGAGGTGGTGGTAAAAAACACCAATATGAGAGCGGACATGTGTGAGACCATATCCCCGGTACGGCCGGACAAATGTCCTCCTGTCATTGCGGACAGCGACAAGACATTGACCAAGATCTGCTACGACAGAGCCCATGAGATTTATGGGCCGGATCTGCCGAAAATCGTGGAAGAAAGGCTGGAGCGGGAGCTGAATTCCATTATCAAAAACGGATTTGCCGTGATGTATATTATTGCGCAGAAGCTGGTGTGGAAATCCGTGGAGGACGGCTATCTGGTGGGTTCCAGAGGCTCTGTGGGAAGCTCCTTTGTGGCCACCATGTCCGGCATTACGGAGATCAATCCCTTAAGTCCTCATTACTATTGCAGTAAATGCCATTATGTAGACTTTGACAGCGACGAGGTGAAGGCCTATGCGGGAACGGCGGGGATCGACATGCCGGACAAGGCCTGTCCGGTCTGCGGCGAACCTCTGCATAAGGAGGGCTTTGACATCCCTTTTGAGACCTTTCTGGGCTTTAAGGGGGACAAGGAGCCTGACATCGACCTGAATTTTTCCGGCGAGTACCAGTCCAAGGCTCACAAATATACGGAGGTAATTTTCGGGGCGGGCCAGACCTTCCGGGCGGGCACTATTGCTACCCTGGCGGACAAGACGGCTTACGGATATGTAAAGACCTATTTTGAAGAACGGGATAAGCATAAGCGGAACAGCGAGATTGAACGTCTGCTTCAGGGTTGCGTAGGGGTGCGTCGGAGTACGGGACAGCATCCGGGAGGCATTGTGGTGCTGCCTATCGGTCAGGACATTAATTCCTTTACTCCTGTTCAGCATCCGGCAAACGATATGACCACGGACACCGTAACCACGCATTTTGACTATCATTCCATTGACCACAATCTGTTAAAGCTGGACATACTGGGGCACGATGATCCCACCATGATCCGTATGCTTCAGGATCTGACGGGGAGGGATCCCCTGACCATTCCTTTGGACGGGAAGGAGGTTATGAGCCTGTTTCAGAATACGGACGCCTTGGGAATCACGCCGGAGCAGATCGGCGGTAC
>CAZAMX010000529.1:0-1728 GCA_964486095.1 uncultured Acetatifactor sp.
GCGATAGAGGAACTGAACCAGAGTCAGATCAAGATACTCGGGGATGAAGAATAAGGAAAGAGGGGCTGTTGCAAAATGATGATTTTGGATTTCCGTATTTTGCAGCAGTCTTTTTTGTATAGGGCAGGAGTTATATGAGAATATTGTTTGTTTCCTTAGGATGCGACAAGAACCTGGTGGACACGGAGATGATGCTTGGACTGCTTGGCCGGGAAGGCTATTCCTTTACGGATGATGAGGCGGAAGCGGATATTGTGGTGGTCAACACCTGCTGCTTTATCGGAGATGCCAAGGAAGAGAGCATCAACACGCTTTTGGAGATGGCGGAGCTTAAAGATGCGGGGCAGATCAAAGTGTTGATCGCGGCAGGCTGCCTGGCCCAGCGTTACCGGGAGGAAATTCAGAAAGAGATTCCCCAGGTGGATGCCATTGTGGGTACTGCCGCCATCGAAGAGATTGGGTCGGCGGTGAGTGAGGCCCTGGAGGGAAGGAGCCGGAATCATTATCGGGAACTGGCAGAGAGACCGGCGGCTTTTACGGACAGGGTGCTGACCACGGGAGGGCATTATGCTTATCTGAAGATTGCCGAGGGCTGTGATAAGCATTGTACTTACTGTATCATTCCCAAGGTCAGGGGAAATTATTGCAGCGTGCCCATGGAAGAGCTGACTGCTCAGGCGGAAAAGCTGGCGGAACAAGGGGTGCGGGAATTGATCCTGGTGGCTCAGGAAACCACTCTTTACGGCGTGGATCTGTATGGGGAAAAGGCGCTGCCCGGACTGCTGCAGAGGCTGGCAGGGATTGATGGTATTCACTGGATCCGCATACTTTACTGCTATCCCGAAGAAATCACGGAAGAGCTGATAGAGACGATTGCGAGAGAACCCAAGATCTGTCATTATCTGGATATTCCCATCCAGCATGCCGCAGACGGGGTGCTGAGGCGTATGGGGAGACGAACTCATCAGGAGGAACTGCGGCAGCAGATCTTACGGCTGCGTGAACGGATTCCGGACATTTGTCTGCGAACCACGCTGATCAGCGGCTTTCCGGGGGAGACGGAAGAGGATTTTCAGGAGTTATACCGTTTTGTAAACGAAATGGAATTTGACAGACTGGGGGTTTTCACTTATTCTCAGGAGGAAGATACAGCCGCGGCAGAGATGCCTGGTCAGATAGCGGAAGAGGTTAAGGCTTTCCGCAGGGATGAGCTGATGATGCTGCAGCAGGCAATTTCCTTTGAGAAGGCCGAGAACATGACAGGAAAGATATTGGAGGTCGTGGTGGAGGGAAAGGTGGCTGACGAGGATGTATATGTCACCAGGACTTACAGAGATGCGCCGGGAGTGGACGGGTATCTTTTTTTAAACACCACGGCACAGTTGATGACCGGGGATTTTGTGAAGGTGCTTGTCACCGATTTTAACGAATATGATCTGATAGGAGAAATATATCATGAGTAAAATGAATCTTCCCAATAAGCTGACGGTGTTCAGGGTGATATTAATTGTGCCGTTTTTGATATTCCTGCTGGGAGGCTATCATCAGTGGCCCTGGTTTCAGACGGTATTTGGCTGGTGCATGGCTTACGCGGACTATATTGCGCTGGTGATTTTTATCATCGCCAGCCTGACGGATCTGGCGGACGGCAAGATTGCCCGGAAATATAATCTGGTGACGAATTTCGGAAAATTTATGGATCCCCTGGCGGATAAGCTGCTGGTCTGC
>CAZAMX010000530.1:0-1419 GCA_964486095.1 uncultured Acetatifactor sp.
AGTGCAATTTTTGTGGTAGTGGAGCCTGCGTCGATCCCTAAGAATGCGTTGCCCTTGTAGGAGGCAAGCTCCGAGGTATTCACATGATGGCGGCTGTGGCGCTCTTTAAATTCATCATATGCGGCCTGATCCGCAAACAGGGGCTCCATGCGCTCTACCTCAAATTCCATTTTGATGTTTTCGGAGAGCCTGCCCGTCATTTCCTTCATGGTGATGGAAACCTGACCGCCGGCATTCAGTGCGGAGCCAATAGCGGCAAAAAGATGTGAGTTATCCGTGTCGATGATATGCTCGTTATCCAGCTTCAGGGTGCGGATAAAAGCGGCCTTTAGTTCCGAGAGAAAATGCAGCGGCCCTCCCAGAAACGCCACATGTCCTCTGATGGGCTTGCCGCAGGCCAGGCCGGAAATGGTCTGATTCACCACCGCCTGAAAGATGGAGGCGGCCAGGTCCTCCTTGGTAGCTCCTTCGTTGATCAGGGGCTGAATGTCCGTTTTGGCAAATACGCCGCAGCGTGCGGCTATATCGTACAGAGATTTATAATCTTTTGCGTATTCATTTAAGCCGGAAGCATCCGTCTGGATCAGGGCTGCCATCTGGTCGATGAAGGAACCTGTGCCGCCGGCACAAATGCCGTTCATGCGCTGTTCCACATTGCCGCCCTCAAAATAGATGATTTTTGCGTCCTCACCGCCCAGTTCGATGGCAACGTCGGTTTTGGGGGCAAGCTCCTTTAATGCGGTGGCCACGGCAATGACCTCCTGGGTAAAGGGTACCCCTAAATGGTTCGCCAGAGTAAGTCCGCCGGACCCGGTAATCATCGGATGCAGGGTGAGATCCCCCAGCGCTGCATAAGCTTTATTTAATAGTGCGGAAAGCGTTTCCCGAATATTGGCATAATGGCGCGCATAGTCGGAAAACAAAATATGATGTTTTTCATCCAGTATGGCGATCTTGACCGTAGTGGAACCGATGTCGATGCCAAGGGCCGCAACAAAGTTATTTGTTTCCATTTAAGACACGTCCTTCCTTTGGGCATTGGTCATTAAACTGCCTGTGTGACATGATCCGACACACGAAGCTATTATACGACACGGAAGATAAAAAAGCAACGAACAAAGGCAATGAAATGTTTATGAAAATAGTGATTTTTCTATTAAAATTGGAAATGCCTGGTTTACTTATAGGAGGGGGCATGATACAATGTATTCATGTTTTTTCGGAAGATGCGGAGGGAAAGGAACTGATAATGATATGAGTAAATGGGAAAAGAAATTTGGGAAATATGCCATTCCCAATTTAACTTTTATATTGATCGGCTGTTATGTGGCCGGATACCTTTTTACCTGGATTGCGCCCTCTATTATGAGGTATTTGACGCTGGATCCTTATGCGATTCTCCATGGGCAGGTCTGGAGG
>CAZAMX010000530.1:1429-1728 GCA_964486095.1 uncultured Acetatifactor sp.
GATTTCGCCGCCCTCATCTTTTGATCTTTTTACCATTATCATGCTGTTGTTTTATTTAAGTCTGGGTACTACGCTGGAAAAGGTCTGGGGAACATGGCAGTATAATATATATATTTTTACGGGTATTCTGCTTACTGTTGCTGCCAGCTTTGTGTGCATGGGAGTGTTTTACCTGGTTTACGGGCCGGCGGCCTCATCTGCCATGAAAAACCTTTGTGATATAGGCTCCGGTCTTTTCAGCACTTATTTTATCAATATGTCCATTTTCCTGGCTTATGCGGCCACCTTCCCCAACGCCC
>CAZAMX010000531.1:0-1727 GCA_964486095.1 uncultured Acetatifactor sp.
CTACCTGTACCTTTAACAACAATGTTCTGGATATGGTGCTGCATTATACGGATACGCCTCAGTCCAATATCAGCTGTGTCGGAACGGTTGGATGTTTCCAGTTTGCTGTCGGCGCAGATGATCCCACGGGCGGATTTTATGACATTCCCAAGGGTACCATGAAGCTGCAGGACGGAACGATCCAATTCCCTGTCTGGTATCCCACTCCTTCGGAAGCTTATCTGCAGGCAAAAGGCGGCGACACCACGGGCAGCCAGCCCGGAACGGATACCCCCGCCGAGACTCCTGCAACACCCGCTCCCGAACCCACGCCTTCCGTTCCTGCAGCCGGCGGTACGTCCGATGAGTACGACAAGGTTCCAAAGACCGGCGAGGACAATCACGCGGCCCTGCTGGCAGGCCTGGCAGGCACTGCTGCCCTGTTGTTTACGGCAAGCTTCTGCCTCTACAGAAAGACCAAATAAGACACATAACAAAAGCGGTGCTTCCCCAAAGGGGCGGCGCCGCTTTTTCATCTGCTGACTTTTCAATTTGTTCCCGCATACGCTGCTACCAGCTCCCAGGCTGATTTGTTTCCAAAGCCCAGTCTCCAGACAGCAACACCGCCAATATTTCTGGCTCCCATAGCGTTCAGCTTAACACGCAGGGACTCTGTATCCTCTATCCACATTTGATACAGGGTATTTTCTCCCTGCCATTCAATATAATTCTGGCACGTCGTATCATCCCATGCCGCCATCTCCAAATTCTTACCGTAATTGCTTAAACATTCCTCCACATTCCTGACGGGGATCGCCGTATCTGTTACCGCAGTCCCTTCTGTCTTCCACAGCCTGGTGTAGAAGGGAAGCGCGTTAATCACCTTCCCTGCCGGTACATGCTCCAGGATCCGGTCCAAACCGCCTGTGACAAATTCAATACTGGCCACACTTCCTGCCTCCTGGCATCCGCCCCAGTGTTCATCATACCCCATCATGATTACATAATCCACCACCAGTCCCTGAATATCAAATCTTTGAGCATTCAGAGAGTTTAACGGCACCTTGTCATCAACAGATAAAACCAGTCCGTTCTTTCTGCATAAAACCGAAAGCTCCCGCAGAAACTGATTAAAATGGGGCCTGGCCTCTTCAGTCAATTCTTCAAAATCAATATTAATCCCGTCCAGTCCATATTCCATGGCAGTATCTACCATATTCTGCGCCATTTCCTGACGCCTTGTAGTAGATGAAAGAATCCGGTAGCTGTCAACCTGAGTCTGGTTGTCCAGGCGGTAGTTGAAATCATCCCACACACCCCAAACCTTCAGCCCGTAATCATGGGCTTTTTCCACATACTTTGCGGAAGCATAGGATCGGAAAAGCTCTCCGTCGCTGTCCTTTAAGCTGAACCAGGTAGGGGCGATCACATTGATGCCTTTCCCCTCCTTCACCATCTCCGCCAGCGTATCGTTTCCGCTCACACCGCCGATCGCATGCCACCCCAGGCTGACCTTGCCTTCCATGGAAATAGATGTGTATTCCTCCTGCACATAATCGGTGACAGGAGTCTCCACCTCCGTATCCAGGTTTGTCAGCCGCTTGTTTTCCACATAGCCGATCATGGAGTCTGAAGTCTTCACCTTACTCCAGGTCTCCATCTCTTCCAAAAATTCCACCTTTTCTCCGGCAGCCAGCTCCCGGAGAATCGGGCTCTTGATTCCGCCCTGCACACGCAGCTGGGTATCC
>CAZAMX010000532.1:0-1720 GCA_964486095.1 uncultured Acetatifactor sp.
GAGGAGTTGATTTACATGTATTCAGAAGCACTAGCCATTGCAGACCGCAACACCATACGCCTCATGATGGATGATATGCAGGAGGAACTTGCTGCAAAAGACGAGGACATTGATGCACAAGATAACGAAATCGCCAAGTTAAAGGCTGAAAATGAAAAGCTAAAACTCTCCAAACAATAACCTAAAGCGCAGGGCCGCCGGATACAATTCCGGCAGCCCTCTTATTGTTCGGCTTATTACTTTTTAATCAGCAGCGACTTTCCTGTCATTTCCGCCGGTTGTTCCCTGCCCATAATCTGAATCAGAGTGGGAACAATGTCCGCCAGGCAGCCGCCCTCCCGCAAACCATATGCCTCGTCATAATTTACCAGAATAAAGGGCACCTGATTGGTGGTATGTGCCGTAAAAGGCTCGCCGGTTTCGTAATCGATCAGCTGCTCCGCGTTTCCGTGGTCTGCACAGATAAACATTGCGCCGCCTGCCTCCTTCACAGCCTCGACCGCTTTTCCCACGCACTCGTCAACTGTCTCGATAGCCTTTACCGCCGCCGCCAGAACTCCTGTATGACCCACCATGTCAGGATTTGCAAAGTTGATGATAATCACGTCGTATTGATTGGAGCGAATTGCCCCGCACAGCTTCTCACATACTTCGGGAGCGCTCATCTCCGGTTTCAGATCATAGGTGGCCACATCCTTGGGAGAATTTACCAGTACCCTGTCCTCTCCGGGATTAGGCTCTTCCACACCACCGTTAAAGAAAAAGGTAACATGCGCATATTTCTCGGTCTCCGCAATACGTGCCTGTTTTAAGTGATTTGCCGCCAGCCACTGTCCGAAGGTATTGTCCACCGACTGCTTTTCAAAAGCCACCTCCTTGTTGGGAATAGTGGGATCATAATCGGAAAAGCATACAAAGGTCACGTCCTTCCTGGGGCCCCTGTCAAAGCCCTGAAAATCATCATCACAGAAAGCCCTGGTGATTTCCCGTGCCCTGTCCGGACGGAAATTAAAGAAGATAACGGAATCGCCGTCCTGTACGAGAGCCACCGGCTTACCGCCCTCTAAGGCCAGGGTAGGCTTCACAAACTCGTCCGTCTCTCCCCTGTCATAGGACTCCTGAATAGCACAAATACCGCAGTTTGCGGTCAGGCCCTCGCCCTTTGTCATGGCATCGTAAGCCAGCTTGACACGATCCCAGTTCTTATCACGATCCATCACATAATAACGCCCCATCACGGAAGCAATCTTGCCCACGCCGATTTTCTCCATCTCCGCCGTCAGCGCCTCCGCATATTCCCTGCCGCTGGCAGGAGGGGTATCGCGCCCGTCCAAAAAGCAGTGTACATACACTTTATCCAGACCGTTTTTCTTTGCCAGCTCCAACAGACCGTACAGATGCGTATTATGGCTGTGAACGCCGCCGTCCGACAAAAGTCCCATCAAATGAAGCGCGCTGCCCTTCCGCTGACAATTTTCCACTGCCTTTAACAGCGCGGGATTCTCGAAGAAGGTGCCGTCCTGAATCTCCTTGGTAATCCTGGTAAGCTCCTGATACACAATACGTCCTGCGCCCATATTCAAATGCCCAACCTCGGAATTGCCCATCTGACCCTCTGGCAAACCGACTGGCTTGCCAGAAGCATCAAGTTCGATGTGTGGGCAGGTCGCGAAAAGCTCATCGAGATGAGGCGTGTTTGCCAAAGAGATGGCATTCCCGC
>CAZAMX010000533.1:0-1719 GCA_964486095.1 uncultured Acetatifactor sp.
CAGATTTGCACCACCAGCGTAAATTCCTCATGCAGGGTTCCCGTATAGGACTGAAGCTCCAGAAGATACGAGGCTCCTGCCTCGGCCTGCGTCTCCAGCAGCACGTCCCTGTGATTCATGTCAATGCCCTGGGTGGCGGCGCCGTTTACAAACAGCAGAAACTGTGGATTCTTTCCGTCATCCCACTCATCTATCTGGGTGCTGACATGGGCCCACATCCTCCTGCCGTCCAGCTCCCGGGGCACGGTGAATTCCGTGCGAAACCAGTAATGCCTGTCCGGCCCGTACCAGTGCATGATATTGGCATCAAATTTCCCCCACGCTGTCTCATCCCGTTCCGCATCCTCCGGATGCACATAATTTCCCTCCTTGTAATCAAATTCCGTGATCCGGAATCTCTGTTTCACCCTCAGCTTTTTCAGTTCATTGCAGATCACCTGCACACGCTTATCCAGAAAATCCATAGTTATATCCCCCATGCCTTCCTTCTTAATATACAGCCCTCTCACGCCTGCAGACATCCCTGCGGCTTTTGCAGCACAAGTCAATCCCTACAAGGCATGTTCCTTCACATATTTGGTCAGCTCTTCCACCGTGGTAAAGGCAAGTCCCGTCACGGTATCCGCACAGCCGTAATAAATGGCAATCCTGCCGGTCCTGCTGTCCGTCAGGGCCGCACAGGGAAATACCACGTTGGGCACATCGCCCACGCATTCGTACTGCTCCCGGGGAGCAAGAATATAATCCTTCGTCCTGTACAGCACCTTCCAGGGCTGCTCCCGGTCCAGCAGCGCGGCCCCCATACGGTACACAAAGCCGTTGCAGGTAGTAAGTACTCCGTGATAAATCAAGAGCCATCCCTCATCCGTCTCAATAGGCACAGGTCCGGGACCGACCTTGGTACTCTGCCATGCACTTGTATCCCCGGGGACAACCCCCATCACATGGCGGTGCCTGCCCCAAAACTCCAGATCCCGGCTCTGGCTGATAAAAATATCTCCAAAGGGCGTGTGTCCGTTATCGCTGGGCCGGCTGAGCATGGTATACATACCGCCAATCTTTCTCGGAAACAGCACTCCGTTCCTGTTGCAGGGCAAAAAGGCGTTTTCCAGCTGCACAAACCGGTGAAAATCGTCGGTATAGGCCACGCCGATGGTGGGCCCGTGATACCCGTTACACCAGGTAATATAATAACGGCCTTCCAGAAAACAGACCCTTGGGTCGTAACGGTACTCCCTTTTCAAAATCTCCCCGTCCTCACCCTCAAACTGTATGGGCGTGTCCTCAATGGTCCAGTGAATCCCGTCGCTGCTCCTGCCCACAAAAAGATCCATGCTGACGGAAAAGCTGTCGCACCGGAATATCCCGGCAAAACCTCCTGCAAAGGCCGCCACCGCACTGTTGAATACGCTGTTTGACACCCTGTTTCCGTCTCTTCCGATCACGGGATTGCCCGTGTATCTCCAAACCGGCCTGTTGCACCTCTCCGGCTTCTCCTGCCACGGAATCCCCGGCATTCCCTCTCCTAATATTCTTGCCATCCCTGCTCCTTTCTGCAGTATAACACATTTTCCTCCCACGTACATGTACAATAGCATAATCCATAGAAAAGAGACTATGAAAATATGAATTCTCATCTGTCATAGTCCCTTTCTATTACCTGCTTTTATCCGCTTACGGGCCGCAGCCCATTTACTGCATTCCCTTAAAATGCTTTAT
>CAZAMX010000534.1:0-1692 GCA_964486095.1 uncultured Acetatifactor sp.
AGGTAATGCCTTCACCGATACTCTGTCCCATTTTTTAGCCTCCTGCAATTTGTTTTTACTTGTATGTATAACTCATAACCCCGGACAGACAAAGCCGGGGTTATTTTACCAGATACATTGGACCGAGGTCCTTTTTAATCGCTGAACACCTTTCTGGGCGCAGCGTTTTTCATAATCTTCACCAGTTCCGGACTCGGGCTTAAGATCAGTCTCTCACTGCCTTCATAGTACATAACATAACGCAGATCCGGCTGCTCTTCATATCCGATGCTGTAATCCTTATCCTTCGTCTGGCGATTGCGGAAATTATCCAGATGATAGCTTTTAAAGGGCGCAAATATTTCCATCTTGTCAAGCTGGTAAACTGCCACCCTTTTTCTCTTGGTCTTCCCCATAACCTTGTCTATGGTCAGCTCCTTATCCAGATACAGGTATTCGTATTCCAGATCCGTATAGATTCCCACAAAATAAGCACCTACTCCCGCCGCTACGGCCAGCAGAAACAACAGCATGTTCATGGTCAGTATCATCAATGCCAGCAGCACGGCCGTCAGCAGATACAGCAGATATTTGCAAAATTTCCCCATCATGGAAGGCTTTGCCTTTACCAGACACTCAATATAAGTTTCACTCATTTTTATACCTCCCGAACTCCGCACAAAATAATATTATCTCTATGATAGCTCAACTTGTCCCAAGTTGCAAGCAAACTTTCCGAATCATGAAGGTTTTTATCATTTTTTTAGATTCTTATCAGACCTGCTTCATTGACAAGGCCGCAGCGGCCCTGTATGATAATAATCGCAGCGGACTGCAGGGCAGCGAAATTTTAAGCCGCATACAATTTTGCAAACCGCATGCAATTTTGCAAACCGCATGCAATTTTGCAAACCGCATGCAAAAGGAAGGATGGATAACATCATGCCTGTAATGGACGAATTCAAAGAAGAACGGGACGCCGTAAAACACGGCACTCCCAAACAAAAACTGGCTTATTTCCTCGATTATTATAAATGGTATGTAATTGGCGGCGTCATCGCCCTCATCTGCGTGACCTCCCTGATCAGCCAGATCGCCTCCCACAAGGATACCGCTTTCTATGCCATGCTGCTTGGTGCCGCTCCTTACAGCTATCCCGAGGAACCGGAAAGTCCCCTGGACTTTGCCGCATACATCGGTACCGACACGGAAAAATCCGAAGTGATCTATGATACCTCCGTGCAGCTGGGAACAGGCAGCGATTATTATGCCGCTCAGCAGATTCTGGTCCGCGTCAGCGCCGCTGAGGTGGACGTAATGGCATCCGACGTTTCCCTTCTCCTGCAATACGCCTATTTGGGCGACTTTTATGATCTGCGGGAGCTTCTTACAAAAGAGCAGCTGGAAAAATACCGGAATTCCTTCTATTATATAGACGGCGCCGTGCTGGCGGAAGCCGAGGCCGCAAGAAAAGACTATGAACACGAATATGTGCCCGACTACGGGGACCCCCTTCATCCGGAGGACATGGAAGATCCCATCCCCGCCGGCATCCTTTTAAAAGAGGATTGTTCCCTGCTTCAGGACTATTCCTTCCCCGGAGATATTCCGGCTGTCAGCGTTTTGATCAACGCTCCCCATGCGGATATAGCTCCCGGATTCATAGATTATCTGATGCAGTAGCAGTCGGCGGGAATTCTTCCTTACAGTAAT
>CAZAMX010000535.1:0-1684 GCA_964486095.1 uncultured Acetatifactor sp.
CCCGGAGACTCAAACCGGGAAGTGGTATGCCTGCCGTAATCCTGGGACACATCGCTTCCCTGTTCCATATATTCGTTTAAAGAAACCACTCCGGTGATCTTCATCTGAGACTGCCATTCCAGATATTCATCGTCCGAGATTCCCAGTCCGGCCGCAATCTCTTCATCGGTAGCGGTACGGCCTCTGGCCAGCTCCACCTCCCGGAATACCGTCTCAATTCGTTTCTGCTTCTGGCGGATGGTCCTTGGGATCCAATCCATCTTACGGATCTGATCCAAAATTGCCCCTCTGATCCGCAGACTGGCATATGTTTCAAATTTGACTTCCTTAAAGCAGTCAAATTTATCAATTGCATCAATCAGCCCGAAAATACCATAGCTTACAAGATCATCATACTCCACGTTGTAGCCCAGGTACATACTGAGACGTCCTGCCACAACCTTCACGAGCGGAGCGTATTCCAGAATCAGTTTTTCTCTGGCTTCCGGCGATTTAGTCTTTGCATACTCTTCCAACAGTTTTCTTCTGCCTGCCTCATCCATGAATCCTGCCGCTCCTTTCGTCTTTTTTTATTCCTCTTCCTCCGAAACCTCGCCGTCTTCCTGCTCCGAGCGGTTTTCTTCGGTTTCCTCCGCTTCCTTTTCTATCACTTCTCCCTCTTCCTTTCGCTTTTTCTCGTTCTGCAGATCGAAATAGTTGAGGGTCCACACAAAAATACTGCCCAACAGATAAAACAGTACCAAAACGCCAAGCAGCATGGCAAGTCTTTCCACCATAGCGTACTCATTTGTGAAGGTAATGATGCACGTAATTGCCCCTGCCAGAAGCATCAGTACCAACGGTAAATTTTTTCTGTTCATATTAAGATAACGCCTTCCGTTAAATTATGGATTCAGCCCTGCCAACCGCACGAATATGATACTCTCCTGTCTCCGGATAAAAAATTACGGTTCTCCCGTAATTTGCTCCCGTATCCTGCGCAATAATCGGTATTTTCAGTTCTTTTAATTTTGCCTTGGTAGCTTCTACGTTTCTGTCACCCACCTGCCCCACATTCATGTTGCTGCTTTGTCCCTGAAAGGGAAACATCGTAGCACCGCCGGCAATTTTCGCCACCATCCGCGAGCGCAGTGCCCCCAGCCTCTCCATCTGCCGTACTAGCTCCACAATGCCCGTATCGGCAAATTTTGCAATATTCAGCTGTCCGTTCCGCATAGCCGTGCTGTCAGGCAGCATAATATGAGCCAGGCCGCCTATTTTTGTCTGAGGGTCTCTGATCGCAATCCCCACACAAGAGCCAAGTCCCAGAGTGGTCACTCCGTTGGGGCTTACGCATGTCTTCAAGTCCGCCATTCCAACTTTAATTATTTCACTCATGTTTCATTCCCGTTTCTCTTGTTTCTCTTTGATCTTCAAATCATAAACCATCTACCCGCAATCCCTGAAAAACTTTTTGATCATACTACAGGCAGTCCCAGCGAGGTCAGGATCTTCGCATAAGACTCCATATCCGGAATCAGAATAAAATATCCGTCCAGCTCTATCTCATCATGGAACTGCGACTGAATCAAAAGAATCTTATCGCCAAAAATACCAAACTGAATCGCAGGCACACTAAGAATAGCCCCCGCCATATCCACCGTCAGAGCCGGAGGGGTAGGGAATATTTTTAAATTTGTCAATG
>CAZAMX010000536.1:0-1679 GCA_964486095.1 uncultured Acetatifactor sp.
CGTCTGCGTAAGCAATTTCATTTGCGTCGGCAGTCCGGACAGCAGCCTCAAAGCTCTCGCAGGCAAGCCGCAGGGTTTCCAGCTCTTCCGCCGTGATGCGGTCGCAGGCCAGCTCCACGCAGAGGGCGTCCAAAGCTCTGCGGACTTCAAGCACGTCATTCATGCTTTTTTCCGTGATCTGGGCAACCTCCGCTCCCTTGCGGGGAATCATGGTGACCAGTCCTTCCAGCTCCAGCTTACGGATGGCTTCCCGAATCGGGGTGCGGCTGACGCCGAGTCTTTCCGCCAGGTGAATCTCCATCAGCCTCTCGCCGGGCTTTAATTCACCCAGCAGAATCGCGCGGCGGAGGGTGTTGCAGACTACGTCCCTGAGCGGCAATGATTCATCCAAATCTAATTGTAAGAAATCCTGCATATAGTACCATTACCTTTCCTGTCTTGCGGATATTCCGGTTCGGCCGGTGCCGATCCGTTTATGAGAAAATGCCGTTTGCTAAATTTCCGGGCACGGTAAGAAAAACCTGTTTTACATTGGGGTCGTCCTTTAACTGTAAACAGGCGTGGCGGGCCGCTGCCTCATCCGTGAAAATACCGAACACCGTGGGGCCGCTGCCGCTCATCAGGCTGCCCTCTGCCCCCAGCTTCAGGAGTCTTCTCTTTATGGCGGCGATGACCGGGTGAGCAGGTATCGTCACGGTTTCCAATACGTTTTCCATGCGGCTGATAATGCCCGGCAGAGAGCCGCTGCTGATGGCGGCCGTCATTCCGTCAAGATCGGGATGCTTCTCGATGCCCGTAGAATCAAGATGCTCGTAAACATATTTTGTGGACACACTGATGTCCGGCTTTGCTATCAGTATATGACAGAAAGGGATCGGGGCCAGGGATGTGAGCCTTTCACCGATGCCTTCTGCCAGGGCGGTGCCGCCCAGAATACAAAAAGGCACGTCTGCGCCGACGGCCGTGGAAAGCTCCATCAGCTTCGGAAGCGGTACGTTTAAGTCAAAAAGCCGGTTGATTCCCTTCATGACAGCCGCCGCATCGGTGCTGCCCCCTGCCAGGCCGGCGGCAATGGGGATGTTTTTCTGCAGGTGGATTGTCAGACCTGCCTTTAGGGAAAAGGTTTCCTGCATTAAGCGTGCGGCCCGCAGGACCAGGTTGCTCTCGTCGGTGGCAAGGCTGTCGGAATTTGTGGTCATGGTAATACCACCCTCCGACCTTTCAAGCGTCAGCTCGTCCCAGAGATCTATGGCCTGCATAACCATTTTTACCTGATGATAGCCGTTTGGCAGCCTTCTTATTACGTCCAGGCCAAGATTGATCTTAGCGTAACCCTTTACTTTCAGTTGATCCATGAAATCCTCCGGCGTAAGCTTATAATAATTATCAAAATTATACGGCCCCGCGAAGGGCCGGTTTTGTGAATCCCTGATGCAGCCGACACAGGCTTATTTGATAGGCTTTGCACCTGCTTTTTCCTGAGCGGCCTCCATCAGCCTCTTGAAGCGGCTCTTCTTTTTTACGGGCTGGGCCTCCTGCTTTCCGTGCAGTCCCTTTACGCCCAGAACATAAATACCGCTGACAACGGCTTTCACTTCCTTTTTTACGGGAACTGAATCAAAGATTTTCTCGTCACAGATCAGGGAAAGGATCTGAGGCCCGATCTTTGCCTTGATGAT
>CAZAMX010000537.1:0-1674 GCA_964486095.1 uncultured Acetatifactor sp.
TTGGGCCAGAGGCTTCGATACCTTTCCCTCCATGATACGACAGGGAACCTTTGACAGAGTACTGCTGCGTCCCAGAAGTGCTGTGCTGCAGGTACTGGGAAGCAAATTTGAGCTGGTGAGACTGGGCAGGGTTTTGCAATCCATTGTCATGTTTGTATATGGCATGACTCATGTGGATGTGCGCTGGACGTGGACAAAGCTTGTAACGGTACTGTTTATGCTGATTGGCGGGACCGGGCTCTTTACCGCGCTGTTTATGATTTATGCGGCTCTGAGCTTCTTTACCTTGGAGGGATTGGAATTCATGAATCTGTTTACGGACGGAGCCAGGGAATATGGGAAATACCCCTTCGGGGTCTATGGCAAAAAGATGCTGCTGATTACTACCTTCCTGGTCCCTTATGCTCTGGTACAGTATTATCCCCTTTTGTATCTGCTGGACCGCAGGAGTGACCCGTTTTACATCTTCCTGCCCCTGCTGGCGTTGTGGTTCCTGCTGCCTGCTTACGGTCTGTGGCGGCTGGGAGTACGAAAATACAAATCCAGCGGCTCCTGAATCATGGCTGTCTCCGTTTTTGAATTGCTTTGTTCCGGCTTTTATCTTTCGCTGCACAGATTTGCCAGGGTAAACTGTTCCAAATAATCAGAGACAACCTTGTCCAGCCCCTGCCAGACAGGAAGCGTTCGACAGTCTTTTCTTCGAGGGCAGGCCTTTTGTCCCGGTTCCAGACAGGCGACAGAGGCCAGCGGCCCCTCCATCAGCTCAATAATGGATTTCACACTATACTCCTCCGGGGCGCGCTTTAGTCGATAGCCTCCGCCCTTTCCACGCATTGCATCAAGCAGACCGCCCTTTACAAGCTCCTTCACCACAATTTCCAAATACTTTTCCGAAATCTCCTGACGTGCTGCCACATCCTTCAACGGCACAAAACCGTCCGCCTGGTGCTCCGCAATATCTGCCAGAAAGCGCAGTGCATATCTGCCCTTCGTAGAAATCATCATCAAAATTCCTCCCTGCTTTATCTAATCACCCGTGTTTATCCTATCATACCACAAGGTAAATAGGTTTTCAACATTTTCATAAGCCTATTGACAAAGTAGGTATATAGGAATATAATTGCCATACCAAAAGAAAAGGAGAATTTTTCCATGAGTTATAAGTTTGAGACATTACAGCTTCATGTTGGGCAGGAACAGCCCGATCCCGCCACCGATGCCAGAGCGGTACCCATTTACCAGACCACTTCCTATGTATTCCGCGATTCCGCTCACGCAGCCGCCCGGTTTGGGCTGGCCGATGCCGGAAATATCTACGGAAGACTTACCAACTCCACTCAGGACGTGCTGGAAAAGCGTCTTGCAGCCTTAGAGGGCGGCGTGGCGGCACTGGCCACTGCATCCGGTGCGGCAGCCATCACTTACACCATTCAGGCCTTGGCCCAGGCCGGGGATCACATCGTCGCCCAAAAGACCATCTACGGCGGCAGCTATAACCTCCTGGCCCATACCCTGCCCCAATTCGGCGTTCAGACCACCTTTGTGGATGCTCACGATCTGTCTGCAGTTACTGCTGCCATCCGGCCAAACACCAAGGCTATCTACCTGGAAACCCTGGGCAATCCCTACTGCGACATCCCTGACATTGACGCCATTGCAGCCATAGCTCAGGCC
>CAZAMX010000538.1:0-1664 GCA_964486095.1 uncultured Acetatifactor sp.
AGTCTGTTCCTGGTCAACTTTGTTATGAACCTCTATCTATTGATGCTGGTGGACCGAAGCACTCTGCGGACGGCAAGGCCGGGAAGACTGCTGCTGGCGGCTGCCCTCGGCGGGGGATGTTACCTGTTGATGTTTTTGTTTAATATTGCCGTCCCCTTAAAATTGTTTTTAGGGGCGGCGGGAGCGGTGGGAATGCTGCCGGTGGCTTTTCCTGTCAGGGGCTTAAGAAATCTTCTTAAGCTCATGGAAAAGATGCTTGTTTTTTCCTTCTGCATGGGCGGAGCCCTGATCTTTCTGCTCCGTACCGTTCCCTTAAAGGAAGGGATGCTGACCGGTATTTTTGGTGTTCTGCTGGCGGGAGGGCTTTTGTTTCTTTTCCTGGGGCGTTTTCCCTGGGAGTCAAAGCCGGAGGACAGTATCTGCCCGGTCACCCTGATCCGGGGAGAAAGGCAGGTCTCGGTGCAGGCGCTGATTGATTCGGGAAACAGCCTGGTGGAGCCCATCAGCGGGAAACCGGTGAGCGTGGTGGATGAAGAAATATTCAGGGAATTGTGGGAAGGCGGGGGGCAGCTGTACAGAGTGATCCCTTACCACAGCATCGGGAAAAAAAGAGGAATTCTGGAGGCTTATCTTTTGCCGGAGCTGCAGGTGGAGCTTCATGGAATGAGAAAGGTGTTCCGGGAGGTCTGTATCGCAGTAAGTGCGGAGAGGATTTCGTCTGCAGACGTGTCAGAGGCAGAATCCGTAAAAATGATCATCAATCCCCGGCTTTTGACGAAAGCGGAAAGGGGAAGCCTGAAAAAGGGCAGAAATGGGGCTGAATATGATATTAAAAGTGGCAATACCGGGAAGAATGAAGTTTAAGATGATACGCAGGGAGAATCCGCTCTTTGGCAGAAAGAACGAGATTCATTACATAGGCGGGGCAGAGGTCCTGCCGCCGCCCCTGGAGGTGGAGCAGGAAAGCCAGGTGATCAGTGATCTGGGTACAGAGGTGGACGCGGAGGCCAAGGCCACCCTGATCGAGCACAACCTGCGCCTGGTGGTTTATATTGCGAAAAAATTCGACAATACCGGCGTTGGGGTGGAGGATTTGATTTCCATCGGCACCATTGGGTTGATAAAGTCCATTAATACCTTCAAGCCGGAGAGAAATATCAAGCTTGCCACGTATGCCTCCCGGTGTATTGAAAATGAGATATTGATGTATCTGCGGCGCAACAGCAGGATTCGGCAGGAGGTTTCCCTGGATGAACCTCTCAATGTGGACTGGGACGGAAACGAGCTGCTGCTGTCGGATATTCTGGGGACGGATGAGGACGTGATTTATCGTGATCTGGAAAATGAAGTGGAGCGCAAGCTGCTGCTGGGAGCGATCAGTAAGCTGTCGGAGCGGGAAAAAATGATTATCAATCTCCGCTTCGGCTTAGGAAACAGGGAAGGCCAGGAGATGACTCAAAAGGAAGTGGCCACCATGCTGGGAATTTCTCAGTCCTACATATCCAGATTGGAAAAAAAGATCATGCGGCAGCTGAAAAAAGAGATGAGTCTGCAGAGTTGAAAGGCGAATCGCAACAAGCAGGTCAACCTTGCAGCAAGTCACGCCGCCTGGGACAATGACTTCCTGCTCAGACGCGCTTTCGCTCGAGAAAAAACGTAACGGT
>CAZAMX010000539.1:0-1658 GCA_964486095.1 uncultured Acetatifactor sp.
GGAGCTGATGGCTAGGGTGGAAGTGGTGCTCCGCCGCTACAATAAGACGGAAACGGTTCTTACCGCAGGAGACGTAACGGTGGATGTGGAGGCCAGGAAAGTGACCAGAGCCGGGAAGCAGGTGGAACTGACGAACAAGGAGTATGGTCTTTTGGTGTTGTTTATCAGGAATAAAAACATTGCGCTTTTTCGGGAGACCTTATATGAGAAGGTCTGGGGCGACGAGTATCTGGCGGACAGCCGGACGCTGGATCTTCATGTACAGCGGCTGCGCAGGAAGATGGGCTGGGAGGATAACCTGGTAGCAGTATACAAGGTGGGATACCGCCTGGAAATATAAATGGGCGGGCGGATTTCCCGGAAGGATGTATATGAGATTTTTATATAAGATTTTACTGTGGACCATTATAATCATGTCCGCGGCGTTCGGCTTGAGCGGATATTTCTTTGTGAATTTTGTGTTTCAAACGGCTTTGGAGCGGGAAGTGGATCAGGCTCTGGACGGCAGCAACATCCTGCGGTTTGCCTTTGAGACGGCGGCCTTAAATGCGCCCACCAAATACGGTGTGCTTCAGGATGTTGCCATAGAACAAATCGGGGCCAAGCTGGAGGGCGGCGGTCAGGGCTCCGGGCGGCTGCTGCGTCTTTCCGACGAGGATAAAAAGGCTCTGTATGTCAGCGAGGGATTTACGGAGGACACGACTCTTCTGCAGACCATCACGGAAAATTCCAGGAGCTTTCAGGTGATTCCCGTGGGTGAACGTTACTATGTACAGACGGGGATCATGGTGAGCGTTTTAAACCGGTATTTGTATCTGGAAACGATGGAAGACGTAACGGAGGTGTTTGAAGAGCGGGCCACGGGCTTTATGCTCTATCGGCAGGTTACGGTAGTCATGCTGGGCGTCAGTGCGGTGGTTATGTTTATGATCGGTACTTTCCTGACGAGGCCCATTCGGCTTCTTGCCAGGGCCACCAGAAGGATGGCGGCAGGCGATTACGGCTATCGTGCAAGGCAGGTAAGTAATGACGAGCTTGGGCGGCTGACACAGGATTTTAACAGCATGGCGAATGTGCTGGAAGGAACCATCGACGAGCTGCAGGAGGAAATACAGGCCAGGGAGGACTTTATTGCCGCATTTGCCCATGAGCTGAAAACGCCATTGACGGCCATCATTGGTTATGCGGATATGCTCCGCTCCAGGGAGCTGGATGACGAAAAGCATTTTCTGTCCTCTAATTATATCTATACGGAGGGGAAGCGGCTGGAAAACATGTCCTTCCGTCTGCTGGACATTATCGTTACCAAGCGGGAGCAGATCGAGCCCCAGCCTGTTGCCGCAGAAGTTTTTTTCCGTCATCTGGAGGATATGTTTGCGGGCAACAAGGAACAAAGATTGCAGGTTTCCTTTGAAGTGGGAACAGTTTATGCCGAGGTGAATCTGATCAAGTCCGTGCTTTCCAATTTGGTGGACAATGCCTGTAAGGCTTCCTCGCCGGGAGGAGTGGTGGAGGTGTCAGGGAGGATCGTGGAGGGCGGCTATGAATTCCGGTTTCAGGATTACGGTGTCGGTATTCCGGAGGAAGAGCTGCAGCGGGTTACAGAGGCTTTTTACATGGTGGACAAATCCCGATCCCGCAGCAGGAACGGCGCAGGA
>CAZAMX010000540.1:0-1655 GCA_964486095.1 uncultured Acetatifactor sp.
GTAATACCTCCAGTCATTACGCCTGGGCAATCAAAAAATTGAAAGCCCACAGAAAGAACTGTAGTCAGGATACCCGTATCCGCTATGCCGGAACCCGCAAGCCGGAGGCAGAATGACCTGCTGCTGTATTGCTCCGCATGGCAGACCAACTGGAGGCTTTTAAGGAATCGTTAAGAATTATGTAAAGACAGTTAAGCTTTGAAGTGGTATGATAACAGCAGGGCCGGACAGCAGGGCGCTAAGATGTATAATCATGGCGGCGGCCGGTCTGTTCGGCGTGTTCCGTGCAAAGAGGAAGGTGTCAGTACACCGGTTAGGGGTATGAGAATGAGGTATGACTGTCTGATCATAGATGACGAAAAAATGCTGGCAGACAGCACGGCGGAATATTTTAATTTGTTTGACGTCAGCACGGCTGTGGTATACAGCGCGTCTGAGTGCAGGGAATTTTTTCTGGCAAACATGGCGGAGCTTTTGCTTTTAGACATTAATCTTGGCGACGGCAGTGGGTTTGAACTCTGTAAGGAACTGCGCAGGACTATGGATGTTCCTATTTTGTTCATTTCTGCAAGGAGCAGCGATGACGATAAGATTGCTGCGTTGAATATTGGCGGTGACGATTATATTCAAAAGCCCTATACCCTGGGAGTCTTGTTGGCAAAGGTGAAGGTGGTCTTAAAGCGTTATGGCCGGGGCGGAAGAAAGGCGGAATACTCGGACGGAAGGCTGTGGGTGAATGCGGATACCAGGCAGGTTAAGGTAAATGACAATCCTGTCAGGCTGACGGCGCTGGAATTCAAGCTGCTGTGGTATTTGATGGAAAACGGGGACAGGGTGGTATCCAAGCAGGAGCTTTTCGAGAAGGTCTGGGAGGACCGATTTACCGGGGACGGAACGCTTAATGTGCATATCAGAAGGATCAGAGAGGCAATAGAGCAGGAACCAAATGCTCCCGTATACATTACTACGATCTGGGGAGACGGCTATAAATTCAACGGAGGCGGACAATGAAAAGATGGGGAGTCCTGATCGGCACGGGGGTGCTTCTGATTATGGAGCTGATTGCAGCTGTGATTCTTGGAACCGGGGAAACGGCACAGATGCAGGATGTGGTTGCTGTAAACGAAGTACTGCAGTCCGTACGGGCTGACTGGAAGGATATGGGGAATCACAGGGGCAGTCAGGAGGCGGCATATGTGGTGACCGACCTTGAGGGGAATGTGCTGTTTGCAACGCGGGAGGGCTTAAGTGAAAGCGTGAGTGCAGGGATTGCCCACAGAGACACGATGCTTGATATTTATGTGGAAGATGAGCCGGTGGGAAAATTGATTATCTGGAATGAGGGAGCGGAGGCACTGCAGGGGGAAAAGCTGCGTGCCGCCGCTGTTTTTGCCGCCGCCATTCTGCTGCAATGCTGTATATGCGGCGGGTATATGCTGTATTTACAGCGAAAGGTGATAAGACCCTTTCGTGATATGCAGGACTTTGCGGAAAGGGTTGCGGGCGGGAATTTGGAGGGTCCGTTGAAAATGGACCGACAGAATATTTTCGGGGCATTTACGGAGAGCTTTGACATCATGCGTACCGAGTTGAAAAGGGCCCGCATTGCTGAGGCGGAAGCCAAGGCTGACAGAAAGGAACTGGTTGCAAAGCTT
>CAZAMX010000541.1:0-1651 GCA_964486095.1 uncultured Acetatifactor sp.
GCTCCGAACACATCACAGATTCCTTTCAAAAACAGCATTGTGGCCGTTCTCACATAAGTCTTATGGCCCACATCATCTCCCAGAGTAAAAAATTCCAGCAGACAGTCCTTTGTCACTTTTTTAAACAGCTCTCTGATCTTCCCGTTAACTGCCACCAGGGCGATCATCCCTTCATAGTCTTTCTGATACTCCGCCGCAATGGCCTCATAAGTCGTTCCCTGAGCATATTCTCTCTTTTCTCCGTTAATTGTAACCGTAACCACCGACATCTTTCCTCTCATTCCGCCTCAATGGAAAATGTATAAACACCTCCCCGGCATTTTTTAAGTTTATTTGCGGCATCCCCATGCTCATGGCTTGTTATAAAACCGGTCAAGGGCTACCTTAATTCTAACAAGCTCCTGTCTGAACTCGGAAGCTTTCCCGACTCTTCCGGGACTGTACTCTGCCTCCAGCTTATCCAAAATGCACTTTACCTTTTCCTGTTTTTGCAGCAGATATTGTTTCAGTACGGGGTGCCTGCCCGCAAGCATCAGTTCCCCGTATTCGTCATAAATATCCTGCAGCTGCGTCTCTTCGATGATTTTCTTCATGCCTGCATCCGCACCCTGACAAACTTTCTGCTCCGGAGCCGCCCCCGCATACGCCGCCTTCATGGCAAAATAATATTTGCCATCCTCATATACCCCATTTTCCGCCAGAATCCGGTATCCGGCCTGGCGCAGGAATGCCCGAAACTCCTTTAATTCCGACTGAGGCTGCAGGATCAGTTCCTTCATAGCCCGTGCCTTCGTCTCGCCGGCCTTCAGAATTCTTTCCATCAGCCTGCCGCCCATACCGGCACAAAGAACCGTTTCCGCCTCCCCCTCTCCCAGCCCTTCCAGCCCGTCAGACAGTCTTAGCTTTATATATGTATTCAACCCGCTGCCCTCGATATGCTCCCTGGCGGCTGCAAGGGGGCCTTTCCGCACATCCATGGCCAGTACGTGAGGGCTGATCCCCGCCTGTATCAGATAAATCGACAAAAATGCGTGATCACAGCCCACATCCGCCACGGAATTTCCCGGGGTTACCATGTCCGCCAGCATCTGTAAGCGCCTGGACAAGACCACCTGTCCCTTCTTTCTCAATCCAGGTAATCCTTCAGCTTCCTGCTGCGGCTGGGATGACGCAGCTTTCTTAATGCTTTGGCCTCGATCTGACGAATGCGCTCACGGGTGACGTTAAATTCCTTTCCCACCTCTTCCAGAGTGCGCGCACGGCCGTCATCCAGGCCAAACCTTAAACGAAGCACCTTCTGCTCTCTCTCCGTCAAGGTTCCCAGCACCTCCACCAGCTGCTCCTTCAAAAGAGTAAAGGCGGCGGCATCCGCAGGTACGGGCACATTGTCATCCTGGATAAAGTCGCCCAGATGGCTGTCCTCTTCCTCCCCGATCGGGGTTTCCAATGACACGGGCTCCTGGCTGATCTTTAAGATTTCACGCACCCGGTCCACAGGCATATTCATTTCCTCTGCGATTTCCTCCGGGGTCGGTTCACGCCCCAGCTCCTGCAGCAGCTGGCGGCTTCCCCGGATCAGCTTGTTGATGGTTTCCACCATATGCACCGGAATACGGATGGTTCTTGCCTGATCCGCTATGGCCCTGGTGAT
>CAZAMX010000542.1:0-1639 GCA_964486095.1 uncultured Acetatifactor sp.
GTACATTGCTTATAGTATAAATTGTCCGCGTAATCAGGCGCCTGCGTCAAAAGAAAATCTCTCAGCCTGCGAATAAAAGGCAGGGAAGGCAGGACAGCCGACTGCAGATAAGAAAACAAAGTCGTTTTATATCCCAGCTCCACGATTTTATATGTGATTTCTTCCCGATACTTATCCAAAAAACCTCTTTCTGTCAGTTCCTCTTTGTATATTTCCATGGCCCTCAGGCGATCGCAGCATCGGGAAATGCTTACCGTATGAACCGTGGAATCGGCATACTGATAGTAAAAATACAGGGGCTCATCCACCCTTTCAAAACGGGAAGCGTATAACAAAGGCAGCGCTCCTACTGTATTATCTTCATAAAATATGCCCTCCGGGAAACGAATCCTCCACTTTTCAAACAATTCACGCCGATATATCTTAATCACCATACTGCCCGGCTGCAAAAGCAGTTTCTTATACTGTGTCTCCTCCAGCAATCCCGTCTGATCCTCTGTATTATTCTGCATCATAACGCCGGTTTCCCGGCCAATCTCATCCGTAAGAAGATAATTGCACCCTACTACATCCGCTCCCGTTTCCTCAGCCCTTTTCAGAAGCTTCACATACATATCCCCGGCAACCCAGTCGTCACTGTCCACAAAACCAATCCATTGACCGCGGGCCCTTTCAAGCCCTATATTTTTTGCGCTTCCCTGACGCCCGTTCACCGGCGAAGCAATCGTCACAAAGCGGCTGCCATACCTTTTGCTGTAGCTTTCTAAAAAAGCCAGAGAATCATCTGTGGACTTATCATCCACAGCAATTATTTCCATGTCGTCTATATCCTGTCTCACCAGGGAATCCAGACAATTTTTTAATTTTCCCCCGGCCATCATATTATAAACAGGTACGATAACACTTAATTTCATATGCAAGTAATCCTCTTGATCCCATAGATTTTAGCTGATTTTCCAAACCTGTCTTAAAACAATTATAGCCGATTCCCTATTAATGTAAAGGCTTTTTCACCGCAAGTTTAAGAAACAGTGTGCATTTTTGTCAGCATGTGCTATAATAAGCATATTCTAAGCAAAAGGCATCCTGCGATTTTGCGCGGCATGTCGAGCTGCTTATCGGTGTAATATTACAGGCGATGTCTGCGATATGCGGGGGTATATAAATGAAAACAATGGACGATATTCTGAGACAAATCGAAAATTTCGAATTGGATCAGACTTTCGTAACAGATGCCGAAACGGGAACGGAATACACCTACAGAGCTATTTACCAAAAAGCCGGCTGCGTGGGAACGTGGCTGCAGGCCGAAGGGATTTCGGAGCTTGTGGTATGTATGGAGAACAGTATCGAATTATTGACGGTGTATTTTGCCGCGTTGCTTTATCATTTGATTGTTATTCCGGTGGACCCCGCAAAGGGCGAGGATGAAATAAATGCAATCAGGAAAATTCACCGCCAGGCACTTTATATGGACAGAGATTTCCTCGCGCAGATTTTAAGCAGGAGCGAGCACTGCACGGATTGCAGCTTTCGCAGTGTGGACTTTGATAAACAGTTTTTGATAACCTACACCTACGGCAGCACCGGAAACCCGAAAGGCGTAAAACATTCGGCGAAAAACTTATTTCTTTCAGCC
>CAZAMX010000543.1:0-1638 GCA_964486095.1 uncultured Acetatifactor sp.
CTTATGCAGCAGAGTTCCGCTATTCTTATCTTCGCTGTTAAGTTTTACTATATAGGGACCAATTCCACGGAAGTTACTCTTTTGAGTCTGCATCCCATTTAAAAAGGAATCCACCACCAATGCAGGCTGTCTGCTCAGCGGCTGAGATAAATCTGCATGTAATGCTTCCGCAAAAAAAGAAAGCTGATTTTTCAGTGGCTTACACTCCGGAATCAACGCACATAAGTCCCGCAATGACATATGGCTGTTCTGTTGAAACAGATCAAGGTCCACATCCACCACATATCCCATACCGCTGCATTTTTGGCATTTCCCCGCAGGCGAATTAAATGATAACTGACGGCTTTCTACAGGAGAAAATTCCCCCGTCTCTCCTTCCGTCAGATACAATAAGCGTAAATAATTTAGTATTCCTGTTTTCGTTCCCACCGTTGACCTTGGATTCCACCTGCCCTCATTGGCGCTTTTGACAGAAACGGTTGGATTCAGTCCCGTAATACTCTCATAATAATCATGAACCGCTGTCTTCTGCGGCAGCCCAAGGCTTTCCAAATATTCACGGCATCCGGCCTCGTCTAATATGTCGGAAAATAAACTGGTTTTTCCTGAACCGCTTACCCCGGTTACTACTACAAGCTTATTTTTCGGGATCTCTGCGTTCACATGTTTCAAGTTATGTAAATATGCGTTCTTCACTCTTATCCATTCCATGGTCATACCCCTGCTCTTTAAAATCTTTAATTATTTCCTTCCATATTTGCGCTACTTCTTTTGCTGCCATGGAATTTTTCTCACATAAGTATACCTGTATTAAATCCAGCTGTGGTGTGCAGATCAAATATTGTCCTCCTGCACCAACGGCATAATAGGTCTTTAACCCATATACCTCACAGCTCCACCAGCCGTATCCATAATACAGCCCTTTTTCCGCAGTTGGCACTTTCCCTGAGGTTGACAGATCAATCCATTCTTTCGGCACTAATGACCGACCATTCCAAATGCCTTGTTTTAGATATAAATACCCAAACCTGGCCAAATCCCTGCCGCTTAGCTTTAATCCAAACCCTCCATAATTTACGCCTTTCGCATCTGCTTCCCATTCCAAGTGATCCCCGTGGTCTGCTTCCTTTCCGATTCCCAGCTGCGAAAATAATACTTCATCTGCAAATTCCAAAGGTGTTTTTCGGGTTGCCTGATGTAAAATATTGGACAGTAAATGATAGTTTGCATCATTATATATGAACTTTCCAATCTTTTTTCGATGAACCGGCAGCTGAAGCAGCATACTTAATTCGTCGTCACTCTGACTCATACGCCTGTTAAAACCGGCATTGGCCGGGCAAAAAATTCCTGATGTCATCGTAAGAAGATTTTCAATCGTAATCTCTTCTTTAAACCATTCCTGCGGTCCTGAAACAAACTCGGAAAAGTAATCCGAAACCACATCCTGAAGACCAAGAAATTCCTTCTCAA
This sequence comes from uncultured Acetatifactor sp., assembly GCA_964486095.1. Lineage (GTDB taxonomy): Bacteria > Bacillota > Clostridia > Lachnospirales > Lachnospiraceae > Acetatifactor. Next base: position 1,474 of record CAZAMX010000543.1, read on the forward strand.
TTGCAATTCCAACCAGCGCCGACAAAAAGCTTTTTGTTACGGAAAACAGATCTCCCCTTGTATTCCTTGTAAATACCTCACCGTAACAATCTCTGACGATAAATCCATCCATAACAATCAGAGAACAATAGAAATTTTTGCTATCCATAGCTGCTCCTTATGCAA
>CAZAMX010000544.1:0-1634 GCA_964486095.1 uncultured Acetatifactor sp.
GGAAAGGATTTTCAGCAAGATATGGGAAAAATCTTGTTGATTTCCCTGTTGTTTTTATGGATATATTATAAGAGGGTGAAGCAGAAAGAATTTTTAATATACACAACGGCTGTTACGATTTGCTGTATTGTGCCGGTGACAGCGGCACTGCTGGAACTGTACCAGACAAGGTTTTATGATTATAAATGGATTTGGAGCCTTGTTCCCATGACGGCAATGACGGGTTTTGCCGTTACTCTGTTTTTGACGGAATTCTTGCAGGAGATTTCCGGAGGCCGCCGTAAAGAAAAGGCAGTGGCAGCGGCACTGCTGGCAGCCGGTCTGATGTTTTGCGGGGGAATGGGAGGAAAGCCCTGGGATGGGTGCGGAAAGCAGGGCGAGGTGCAGGAGCGCCGCCAGGCGGAAGCGCTTCTGGAAGAATTGCAGGAACGGCTGCAGGAAAAACCGATCTGCCTTTGGGCACCCCGGGAAGTGCTGGAGTATACAAAAGCATATGATGCAGGGATTTACCTTCTTTACGGAAGAGACATGTGGGATATGGATCTGACGGCCTATGCTTATGAAGCTTATCCTGCCGTGTTTCGGGATCTGTATTTGTGGATGGAAGCGGCACCGGGGACGGAGACCGTACCGGATCTGTACTGTGCGGAAACGCTGGCGGCATCGGAGGTCAACTGTATCCTTATGCCGGGGGACAAGCCTGAAGAGACTGTTAAATGTTTTGAAGATATGCTGGGGGTACAGGCGGAAACGCTGGGCGAATACTATTTGCTGATAAGATGAGGAATTTATTTTGGACGAGTTGGTCAGTATTATTGTACCTGTATATAATGCGGAGCGGTTTATCAAAGAGACCATGGACTGTGTGAGAGCACAGACTTACCCCTCCTGGGAGCTTTTGCTGGTGGAGGATAAAAGCAGTGATAAGACCGTATCCATTATCGAAGAATATATTGAGGCAAGCGGCGAAAGCCGGATCCGGCTGATCCGCCAGCCCGAGAATCTGGGGGCGGCCCGGGCCAGGAACAGAGGACTGGCGGAGGCTTTGGGCCGCTATATTGCTTATCTGGATGCGGATGATCTGTGGGTCCCCGGGAAACTGGAGCGGGAATTGGCCTTTATGAAAGAGAAGGACGCGGCGTTTGCCTTTACCGGATACGAATTTGTAAATGAGAATGGCAGCGGGACAGGAAAGGTGGTCCGGGTGCCGGAGACGCTTAATTACAGGCAGGCGTTAAAAAATACAACCATTTTCACAACTACGGTGATGTTTGACACGGCAAAAATAGAAAAGAGCCTGTTGGAAATGCCCGTTATGAAAAGCGAGGATACCGCGCTATGGTGGAAGATACTCCGAAAGGGCTATACGGCATATGGCCTGGATGAGAATCTGGTAAAATACCGCAGGGCAGGAAGAACCTTATCTTCCAATAAGCTGGAGGCTATGAGACGCATCTGGAACCTTTACCGGAAGGCGGAGGGCATGGGGATTTTAAACAGTGCCTGGCATTTTTGTTTTTGGGCGGTGAGGGCGGTATAGCGAAGAGTGTAGATCGTACCGGCCGATAAAATATGCTGAATGCAGGTGGAGGACTATGTCTGTAAAAAAACGTACCAACGAAAAAAGAATAAGA
>CAZAMX010000545.1:0-840 GCA_964486095.1 uncultured Acetatifactor sp.
AGATGAAATCCTTCATCTCAGTCATTCCTTTTATCTTTTCTCCCGACAGCTTCTTTACCGCCGCCAGGCGTCCTCCCTTTTTCCTGTCAATGAGGCCGACAATCTTTTTTATGACGAGCAGGACAACAACAATGATCAGAATGGGCCCCAGCCACTTCTGCAGCCATTTATTCCGCACCTCCCAGAAGCTCTGGGAATAAAAATCCTTATTGTTGGCCACCTTAAAGTGCTCCAGGGAAGCCTCGTAATCCTCCGCGTGCAGATAGGCCTTGCCCACGCCGTTATGTGCCAAAATAGACATCTGGTTCAGCTTCAGCACCTGATTCCATTTTTCCATGGCTTCCTCATAGCGGCCTTCCTCGTAAAGATCCATGGCCGTATATACCATCTGCGCGTATTCCGTGGGCTTAAAGGACTGGAGATAGTCCTTGCTGCCGTCCACCGCCCAGATATTTCCGTCCACGTCCACTGCGATGGAAGGAAGAGAGGTGAAAAGTCCGGAAATATCGACGGTTGTAACATAGGAGCCAAAGCTGAAAATCTCTTCTCCGTTCTTGGAGTAGATATTGATATAACCTTCGGAAGAGCAGGTATAAATCAGTCCGCTGTCATCCACATACAAATCCGTCAGGGTATCATAGGACCACACATTGGACTTGAACATGTTGCCGCCGTTGGTGCTGTGCTTCTTCATGCCGTTTTTGTTGGTTCCGCTGGTAGCCGTGTACACGATACCGCTTCTGTCCACAAACACGTTGGCAAACACCGTAGGATTAATGTCCACCAGGTTAGCCAGCTGGGCCCTGGTGAAGATCAACTGCTGCAGCCTTTGGGCAAAGG
>CAZAMX010000545.1:850-1632 GCA_964486095.1 uncultured Acetatifactor sp.
TGGTCCTCCGCGTCATTTACCGCAAAATAACCTAAGAATTCTCCCGTCTTCGCCAGCTGGATAACGCCGTTGTAAACGCCCTCGCCGATCAGGTATACGTTTCCGCCGCCGTCCACTGCCACACGCTTGGGCTCATAATTGGTATCCGCAAAGATGGGCGCGTCCGGCCTTTCCAGCTTATTTTTAAGTTCAAAATCCGCGCCAAATATCAGTACGGCCTTTGCTCCGGAGTCCGCCACATATATATCCCCGTCTGCCGTTACAAAGACGCCTCTGGGCGCCGTAAACTCATTGCTGGTCAGCTCTGCCGCCACTTTTCCCTCGGCAATGTCATATTTTACGATACGGCGGTTGCCGGTATCCGCTATATAGAGCATATTATTCTCGTCGATAAAAAGATCCTCCGGCGCGGAAAGTCCCAGCTCCGTCACCGTCTTATCCGGCAGATAAGCATCCTGGGTCCGTACCCAGTAACCGTTTTCATCCGCCGCATAGGTGTAGGATGTGGCCTGATTCGCGCTTGCCCGCATGGGAAGCTGCAGCATCAGGCAGACAACAGCCAGAAGAAGCAGGCCCCGCCTTATTTTTCCATGTGTTCTCATCACTATCCTCCCCTCCTACTTGATGCCGGAATGGCTCATGGTATTCATGACCTGAGACTGCATACAGATAAAGATCAGCAGATTCGGCAGGAACAAAAGCACGGAAGCTGCCGCCGTCATGCCTGCCGCCGCCACAGTGTTGTTGGTGGACAGGGAATTCAGGTAATATGCCAGCGTCCG
>CAZAMX010000546.1:0-1613 GCA_964486095.1 uncultured Acetatifactor sp.
TTTTCTGGAGGCGCTGGATCCGGCCCTCGCAGAGCTGGCGGAGGAAAAGCTGGCGGTGGTGCCGGGCACGGCTTTTGGCGACTGCGGAGAAGGCTTCTTAAGAATTTCCTATGCTTACTCTTTGGAGCAGCTGAAGGAAGCCTTAAAAAGGCTGGGGCGGTTTGTGGAGAAGCTGCGAAGGGAATGAAGATGTGAGAGCAAGTTGAATGGGGGCTATCGTGAACATTATACTGCATCAGCCGGAGATACCGGGAAATACCGGAAATATCGGACGTACCTGTGTGGCCACAGGTACGTCCCTGCATTTGATTGAGCCCTTGGGCTTTCGTCTGGATGAAAAATCCATCAAACGGGCGGGAATGGACTATTGGAAGGATCTGGATGTCCACAGATATGTAAATTTTGAAGAGTTTAAAGCGCTGCATCCAGGGGCCAGGATCTGGATGGCCACCACCAAGGCAAAGCGGGCCTACACGGAAGTAAGCTTTCTGGAAGAGGATTATATTATGTTTGGCAGGGAGAGTGCGGGTATCCCGGAAGAAATCCTGGTGGAGCATGAGGAAAGCTGTATCCGCATCCCCATGCTTCCGGCCATCCGTTCCCTGAACCTGTCCAACGCCGTGGCCATTGTGCTGTATGAAGCCCTGAGGCAAAACGGGTTTCAAGAGCTGGAAAAGGCAGGAGAGCTGCACCGGCTGCAGTGGAAGGGAGAAGGGAAGGAACGTTAATTTCAGCCCGCAGGGAAGGCTGCCACGCGCTCTCGATATTCCGCATGTTCCTCCAGGAATTGAGCAATAATTTCAGGTTTATTCCAAAAGTGCATGGGGTAAACCTTTTTTGCGTTTATGTTTTCCAGAAAATAAAGGAAACCGTCTGCATAATGGCAGCCCAGATGAGGATCCAGAGGCAGACAGGCGTAATCTATGGAAATGTCCTTTAGTGGACGAAGCGCCGCCCGGAAGCTGCCGGTCATCTGTCTGCGTTCCGTCTCGGGAGTGTCCTCCGTAATCCAGTCGTTCAGATCTCCGGCATGATAAAAAATGCCCTCAGGGCAGGTCAGCAGGAAGGCCACGCCGGCGTCCGTGGAGAGCAGAGTCCTGATGCGGGTATGGCAGGGCAGCTCGTATTCCCGGCTGTGATAGACCCTAAAAATATGACTGTTTAAGGCATCCATGGATTGACAGCCCTCCTTTTCCGACAAAGGCAGCCACCCTTCGGGGTAAATTTTGAGTTTAATATCGTTTGACAGTATGGCCCCGATTTTTTTCATGCCCATTTCGCGCAGCAAGGAAAACACGGCAGGGTTATAGTGATCCTGATGGCTGTGGCTTGCAAACACCAGCACGGGCTTATCCGTGTCCAGCGCGGGAAGCTTTTTCTTATAGTAATCAAATAAATAATAGCATTCCGCTGTTTCTACAAGGAAGCAGCTGTGGTAAATAAAGGTTATGTCCATGGCAGGCTCCAATCGGTTATTTTCTGGGCAGATATTTGTCCAATACTTTTAGGAGATTACTACCACAATTACAATAAGTATTACAGAATAATTTATCCATATGTATTTTTTGTATTTCGTTTTTTCTTCGAAAAGAAGCGGCTGTCTGTACCTTTTG
>CAZAMX010000547.1:0-1609 GCA_964486095.1 uncultured Acetatifactor sp.
GGAAAAATACGGCATTGCTTTTGGGCCCGTTCTGCTGGTAGGCTCCATGACCGCGAAAGAGAAAAAAGAGATCTATGAAAAAATTGCCTCAGGGGAAGGAAATTTAATTATCGGTACTCATGCCCTGATTCAGGCAAAGGTTACGTATAAGGCCCTGGCGCTGGTGGTTACGGACGAGCAGCACCGCTTTGGCGTCCGTCAGCGTGAGTCTCTTGCGGAAAAGGGGGAGAACCCTCATATTCTTGTAATGAGTGCAACGCCCATTCCCAGAACCCTTGCGATCATCCTGTACGGAGACCTTCATATTTCCGTGATCGACGAGCTGCCGGCAAATCGCCTGCCTATCAAAAACTGTGTGGTGAATACTTCATACCGACCAAAGGCATATCAGTTTATTGCCCGGCAGGTAAGCGAGGGACGTCAGGTGTACGTGATCTGTCCTCAGGTGGAAGAGGGAGAGATGGAGGACTTGGAAAATGTGGTGGACTATGCGGAGAAGCTGAAAAATGCGCTTCCGTCCCAGATAAATGTGTCCTATCTGCACGGAAGAATGCGTCCGGCAGACAAAAACCGCATTATGGAGGAATTCGCAGCCCATTCAATAGATGTGCTGGTATCCACAACGGTGATCGAGGTAGGAATCAATGTACCCAATGCCACGGTAATGATGGTGGAAAACGCTGAACGCTTCGGCCTTGCCCAGCTCCATCAGCTAAGAGGACGGGTTGGCAGGGGGGAATACCAAAGCTATTGTATCTTTGTCAGTGCCCAGGAAAAAGAAGAAACCATGGAACGGCTGCAAATCTTAAACAAAACCAACGACGGCTTCCTGATCGCCTCCGAGGATTTAAAGCTGCGTGGACCGGGAGATATGTTCGGTATCAGACAAAGCGGCGAGTTTGCTTTTCGCATGGGAGATATTTACACGGACGCAGCCGTGCTGAAGGCGGCCTCGGATGCGGTAGACCGGCTGTTTCAGACGGATCCGGAGCTGGAACTGCCGGATAATCTAAAGCTGAAGCGGCACCTAAAGGATATGGCGGCGGCCAATGTTGACTTTCGGAGTATTTAACGTTAAAATAAATAGAGTTTGATAATACGAGGCACAGCATGGGAGTCTATTTAAATCCGGGAAATGATGGTTTTAAGACAGCGATACGCTCTGAAATTTATGTGGATAAAACGGGGTTAATCGCATATACAAATAAATATCTGGACACAGAACAGCGGTTTATCTGCATCAGCAGGCCCCGGCGTTTTGGAAAATCCATGGCGCTGAAAATGTTGGCTGCCTATTACAGCTGCAGCTGTGATTCCAGAGAACTTTTCGCCGGACTGAAAATAGAAAGAGATCCGTCTTTTTGGGAATATTTGAACCGGTATGACGTGATTTTTCTCAACATGCAGCAGTTTTTGCTTGACGCCAAAAAACAGGAAGTGACAGATTACCTGGAACAGGAGGTTTTGGAAGAGCTTCTTGAGGAATATGGTGCATTTAATAAGCCGCCAAATGCAGGTCTAGCGGAGTCGCTGCGTAGAAATTTTGCCAAAACCGGTAAAAAATTAATAATTTAAAAAGATGAGTGAGACTGAAATATGCGAGAATGTC
>CAZAMX010000548.1:0-1608 GCA_964486095.1 uncultured Acetatifactor sp.
GATAGCCGTGGGCACCGCTTAATCCCATATCTGGCAGAGAAAATTGCTTCACCGTATACTCCATGCTGACAGTGTCACAGATTTCAAGTATATATTCATCTTCCGTTTCGCTGGCTCCCTGCCGTTGGTTCAGGGACCAGAACAGTTCCCCACATACGCCATGATTCAGATGGGTCAGGTTCTCTGCTTCGGAGGAAGCACTGAAATTCCAGGGCACATATTCTCCGGCCCAGAGAGAGACTTCAGTCTCTCCCGGCGGAGTAAAGTCTTTTGCCGTCCATTGTACGGAGCCAAGCCCGGATTCCGATACAAAATTTGATTCGGCTCCGCCTTCCGTCTGAGAGGACGGATCGGTCTGGCGGCCGCAGCCGGAAAGCATTGCCAGGGCCAGCAGACACAGCAGGGCTTTCAGGGATTTTTTCATAGTGGCATTCCTCCAATAAAATGATTTACTTATTTCCAATAATCAAGGCTGTTGCAGTGTTTGCTGGAATGGATCTCTTTAAAATGACTTCCCCTCCAAATGATTCCGTGACCATTGGGGCACTCCATACATACATCCTTCTTTATATTGCGCTATACAATTAATGTAACATAACACATGCGATTAAGCAATATCGGATTTGGCGGTTTTCAAAGTTCCTTTGGCATTGCTTGCAACAATGGCAGGAAAGAGATAGAATATAAATCAGAAAGTCACAAAACGGGCGGAGGAAAAGTATATGTACACGAAATCTTTAAACAGTGATCTTCAAGAATGGAATTTATATATTGACGGAACAGGCGAGGGACTTCCGGCGAAGGTGCCGGGAAGCGTCTACCAGGCCCTTTTGGACAATGGTAAAATGGAGGATCCCTATTACCGGGATAATGAGTTAAAAGCGCTTGCACTGATGGAGCGGGATTATACCTATGTGACCCGGTTTCAGGTATCGGAAGAGTTAAGAAGCTTTGAAAAAGTACTGCTGCGGTTTGAAGGGATCGACACGGTGGCGGATATTTATTTGAATGGTCGTCTGCTCGGTTCGGTCTGCAATATGCACAGGACCTTTGAATATTCCGTGAAGGAGCTGCTGAGAGAGGGCTTGAACGAGCTGAAGGTGGTTCTTCATTCTCCCACCCGTTATATACAGGAGGCTTATGAAAAACGCTTTATCGACGGCAGCTCTGACGCCATGCGGGGATTTTCCTATTTAAGGAAGGCACATTGCATGTTCGGCTGGGACTGGGGGCCCCGTCTGCCGGATGCAGGGATCTGGCGGAATGTGTCGCTGATCGGATATAATACCGCCAGGCTGGACGGAGTTTATGTCACCCAGGACCATACTGAGGGACAGGTAAACCTTAAAGTCCGGGTGGACGTGGACAAGCTTGGCGAAGAGAGAATCCTGTCTTTTGGCAGGGATAACAAAAAAATGACGGGGCTGTCGTATACCGTCAAGGTGAGCGGGCCTGACGGAAAAGTATATGAGTCCGGGAAAATCCCGGCATCGGAAATGCTGTATGAATCGGGAAAAGCAGGTGCACCCGAATCCGGCGGGCAAAGCTCCGGCCGGGAAAACACCTTCAGCTGTATCCTGACCATATCCGATCCGCAGCTGTGGTGGC
>CAZAMX010000549.1:0-1608 GCA_964486095.1 uncultured Acetatifactor sp.
TGTTGCACTAGCCTTGGAGTCACCTCCACCGGACGTTATCCGGCATCCTGCCCTGTGAAGCCCGGACTTTCCTCACCTGCGTGCTGCCCGATGGGCTGCCGCAGCCGCGACCGTCTGTCTTACTTACAGTTATGTATTATATTCTTTTTTTCTGCAGAACACAAGAGAGAAAGAAAAACCCCGGTTTTGCCCCTGTAGAATTATTTTTTACACATTAAAGCAGCTGCCGCCCACAAATTCCCTGCAGATAGAGTTGTTGGGCAGGCTCTCGCTGGGCACGCTTAAGAAATAATCCAGGAATTTCAACAGCCGCTTTGCCTCATAGTACTCCGGCACATCCTTAGGAATCTGGAACAGCAGGGGCTCCGCGAAGGTCTTCAGCACCGCCAGCTCAAAAATCTGGGCCGAATTGAACATGGCATCCGCTTCCTCCTGGAAGGGGAAAATATTCTCTTCCTCCCCCCGTCTCACGGAAGGCCACATCTGTATGGTCCTCTGCGCGCTGGAACCCCTGGTCCTTGCGTCACGCACCATCCTGCGCAGAAGTCTCCCGTCCGTGGTGGGAATCCTGTTATGATTATCCACATTCAATGCGGTCAGGGCACTGATATAGATTTTGTATTTGCTCTCTTCCGGAAGGGCATAAGACATTTGCGGATTCAGTCCGTGAATCCCTTCAATAACCAGAATATCATCTGCCGCCAGCTGCTTATAATTTCCCCGGTATTCCCGCTGACCGGTCTTGAAATTAAAGGTAGGCAGTTCCACCCTCTCCCCTGAAAGGAGCTTAACCATATCATCATTGAACTGCTTTACGTCAATGGCCCCCAGACATTCAAAATTGTAATCCCCCTTCTCATCCCTGGGAGTCTGCTCTCGATTCACAAAATAATCGTCCAGCGCAATAGGATGGGGCGTCTTGCCCATGGTGCGCAGCTGAATGGAAAGCCTGTGGGAAAAGCTGGTCTTGCCCGATGAGGACGGCCCTGCAATCATAATAAACTTTACATTGCCCCGATTAAGAATGTCCTTGGCGATCTCACCGATCTTCCGCTCCTGTTCCGCCTCCTGAATCAGGATCAGGTCGCTCATGGAGCCGCTGCAAATCTGGTCGTTTAAATCCCCCACCGTCTCGATGCCGGCTTTCCTTCCCCAGTCCTGAGAGCTTTCCATGGTCTCAAACAATTTTCTTCTCTCATCAAACGGTTCCAAGGTGGTAGGATTTTTCTTGGAAGGAAGCAGCAGCATAAAGCCTTCCTCATAAGGCATCACGTCAAACCATTTCACATACCCTGCGTTCGGCAGCATATATCCATAATAATAATCATAATAACCGTCAATTTCATAAATATTTACAAGAGAGCTCATGCGATAATGAAACAACTTTTCCTTATCCTGCATTTCCTTCTCCCGAAACAACTCCATGGCCTCTTCCAGGGGATAAGAACGCTTCATAAAGGGAACCTTCTTTTCTACCAGCTCCCGCATGCGGGCCTTGATCTTTTCCGCGCTCTGAGCCGTCACCGGCGCCATGCCCAGCGTGTTGACATAAAGCCCATGGCCGATGGTAAATTCCACGCAGCTTTTCCTGGCCGCTTCCGCTCCGAA
>CAZAMX010000550.1:0-1608 GCA_964486095.1 uncultured Acetatifactor sp.
AAAATCCCTCATCCATCAGTTCCCTGGCAATACATCCTGACAAAAAGCTTTTACCAGTACCTACTGTACCATAAAAAAGGATATTGCGATAGTCTTTCTTAAAGTTTTTTACGAATTCATGGCACAGCTTCACGGCAGACTCAAAATGCTGCAGATCCAGACCCTGATAATATTCCGTGGAGAGGGTGGAAAAGTTTTCCCGTGCCACCATGTCCTGAATATGAGATTGGGAATATAATACGGAAATTTCCCGCTGACGAAAACAGGAGCATTTCTGCTTCCGACTGTCAGCGGTGGTGACATATCCTGTGTCCCGGCAAAGAGGACAGTTATAGATGGGCTCAAGATAATCCTCCGGGAAACCGGCAGCTTCCAAAAGCTGTTTTTGACGCTGTCTGATTTTTGTGAGAGACCTGCGCAGGCGCTCACGGGCCGTCGTCTCTCCTTCAAGTACAGCCCTGGCGGCAGAGACGGACTCGGAGCTTACCGAATCCTCCAGCTCGCGGTATTCGGGTACAGCCTGAAAGACCTGTTGTTTTCGGGCCTCCAGGGTAAAACGATTATTGTCTCTAATTCGGTCGTAATCGCCGATGATGGACTGATATTGGGAGTTGGTAAGCGCCACGGAATTTCTCCTTATATTAATTGCTCAGCAGTTCTTTCTCCAGCGCATCAAAATCATAGGTGTTCTGCGTGAACTGCCCAAAGCGGTTGGAGTACTGTCTGGCTGCAGCCGCGGGAGCACTGCTTTTCCTGCGTTGCTGATACAGCTCGTCTATCCTGCAAATATCGGACTTATGGTGTACGTTCTGCTCATGCCAGCTTTGAAGAATCCGCTCGGCATATTCAAAACGGTTTTTATCGGTGGCCATGACAGTGCGCTCACAGGCCTCAAATATAATATCATTGGTAAATCCGTACTCCTGGATCCAGCGCATAATGTATTCGGCTTCCTTGGGAGTGGGGGCACTGTTCCTGCCCAACTCGTTCATGATGGCATAAACGTTTTTATCATAACGGGAGGATGCCTTCTGGGCCTGCTTAGGGTTACTGACTCCCTGTTCTGCCCAGCTGACGGCTACCTTTTCTATGTATTTAAAATCTTTTTTGCCCCGTTCTACACAATATTGCAGCAGATAATCGATCAGATCATCTGAAAAATGAAGCACATCGGTGAAATACAGAATAGTCTTCATCTCTGCGGGCGTCAGCGGCTTCCCGATATAGGATTCGGCAATGAACAGAAGCTGGGAAGTATTCTGGCGGTTCTTAAATTCCCGGAGCTGATCGGCAGAGTACGCCGGTTTACTGAAAGAAACGGCGTTTTCTGCAGCCTGGTCCTCATCCGCAGCGGCTGCGGCCGGCTGTGTGGAAGGTGTGGGAACAAAGGAGGATGAAATGCGGGCTTGGCTGTTTTTCGCGCTGCCGGCGGTATTCAGGTCATGAATATGAATTCCCACAAGGTTCTTATCCTTGTCGAAATCAAGGGCCAGCAGGCCGATTTTTTCCCAGTATTTTAAAGCCCGTACCACATCCTTGTCGGTGTGGTTGAACTTGTCCGCAATATCGGACACGCTGGTAGCCAGCTGTGCATTCATCATGCGGAGC
>CAZAMX010000551.1:0-1594 GCA_964486095.1 uncultured Acetatifactor sp.
TAATATAAAGGAAATGTGCATAGAGGCAAATCATTTTTTGGCGGAAGACATGAAGTGCGCCATGAAATGTGCGGCGGATCAGGAGGAATCTCATCTGGGAAGGCTGATTCTGAACCAGTTGCAGGAAAATCTGAGGATCGCTGAACAGGAGATGATCCCGATCTGTCAGGATACGGGAATGGCTGTTGTCTTTCTGGAGATTGGCCAGGAGGTGCATTTCGAGGGCGGCTCCCTGGAGGAAGCCGTCAATGAGGGTGTACGGCAGGGCTATAGGGAAGGCTTTCTGCGCAAATCCGTGGTGAAGGATCCCCTGATCCGGGAAAATACGAAGGATAATACGCCGGCAGTGATTCACTACGAGATTGTACCGGGGGATCGAGTAAAAATCACGGTGGCGCCAAAGGGCTTTGGCAGCGAAAACATGAGCAGGATATTTATGCTGAAGCCGGCGGATGGCATCGAGGGTGTGAAGGAGGCTGTACTGACCGCCGTGAGAGAGGCTGGCCCCAATGCCTGTCCGCCCATGGTTGTGGGAGTCGGGATTGGAGGCACCTTTGAAAAGTGTGCCGTTCTGGCAAAGAAGGCTCTGACCAGACCTGTGGACCGGCGTTCCGATATTCCTTATGTGAGAGAGATGGAAGAAGAGCTGCTTGAAAGGATCAATCATTCCGGTATTGGCCCGGGGGGACTGGGTGGGAGCATGACTGCTCTTGCCGTCAATATCAATACATATCCCACGCATATTGCAGGACTGCCGGTAGCAGTGAATATCTGCTGCCATGTAAACCGCCACACCGTGCGGGAGATATAAGAGGATTGCATTTACCGCGGCGTGCGGGGAATGAGAGGAAAGATGGAAAAGTATATTAACGTACCCCTGGCGGAAGGGGCAGCGGCAGAGCTGAAGGCCGGAGATTATGTTTATCTGAGCGGAACAATTTATACTGCCAGGGATGCTGCGCATAAAAGAATGTATGAGGCGCTGGAACGAGGGGAAGGGCTTCCCTTTGAAGTGAAAAATAATGTAATTTATTATATGGGGCCGTCTCCGGCAAGACCCGGAAGGCCTATCGGCTCTGCAGGTCCCACTACCTCCGGCAGAATGGATAAGTATACTCCGGTGCTCCTTGACCTGGGGTTAAAAGGGATGATCGGCAAGGGAAAAAGAAATCAGGCAGTCAGGGATGGAATCATAAAAAACGGCGCAGTATACTTTGCAGCCGTAGGGGGCGCAGGCGCGCTGCTTTCCCGTGCGATTGTCTCATCCCGGGTCATAGCCTATGAGGATCTGGGAACGGAGGCCATACGGGAACTGGAGGTAAAGGATTTTCCTGTTATTGTGGTGATGGATGCAGAAGGCAACAATTTATATGAGGATTGTGAAAATGAGTGATATGAAGGCCAGGATGCACACCGGAGAGCTTTATTTTCCGGGAGACGAAGAGATTACAAAAGAACAGACAGCCTGTCAGGATCTGCTGTGCGAATATAATTTGACCAAACCTTCGGAAGGGAAAAAGCGAGAGGCATTGCTGAAAAGGATGCTGGGTGACTGTGGTCAGGGCGTCTATATCGAGGCACCATGTTATGCAAA
>CAZAMX010000552.1:0-254 GCA_964486095.1 uncultured Acetatifactor sp.
AAAGCCCGTGGCACCTCTTGTACCTCATCAAAAATAAGCAGCGTATTTTCCGGATCAATCTTTCGCTCGACATAAAGCTCTAACCCCATGACAATGCGCTTTATGTCGAGATCCGATGCAAACAGCTCTGCCATTGCGGAATTTGAATCAAAATTAATATATACTGTGCTGCGATACGCCTTACTCCCAAATTCCTTCATCAGCCAGGTTTTGCCTACCTGTCTGGCTCCCTCAATAATCAGCGGCTTACGGCG
>CAZAMX010000552.1:264-1594 GCA_964486095.1 uncultured Acetatifactor sp.
TTATAAAGAGCCTCGATTGCAGTCCGGTACATACACACACCTCACGGTCATAATAAAGATCGGCTAATTGCGAACGTATGAATACAAATCGAATGTTTCACAAATACCAAATATATTATAGCACGATGATCACAAAAAATACAACGAAATTTGCGCTTAATTTTACACTTTTACAGGTGTAAAATGTAGAATTGCTATTACCAGTAACCTTTGCATCTTTCATAAAGATAGTAACCAGACTGGACAAGGCCGTAAGCATTTTTTGAAAAGGACGAGTGCAACAACTTGTCCATTTTCTTTTATGTGTGGTATAATGACCTTACTCAGGGCAGGAGACGGCCGAATGGCCATCCTTACCGTGATTACGAAGTAATCATGGTATAATGACCTTATTCTAGGCAGGAGGCGGCCGAATGGCCATCCTTACCATGATTATGAAGTAATCATGGTATAATGTTTCTGCTGACTTGAAAAGAAAATATGCCCTCAAGGAGGTTTAACATGACAAAACAGGAAATTTCCGAAATTAAAAAGCTGCTGACCCCGAAAAACTGCTCCATCACCCGCATCTGCGGCTGCTATGTGGACGGGGAAAAAAATAAGAAAACAGAGTTAAAACAGGCCTTTCTGGCGCTGCCGGAAGAGGAAATGTTTAAATATTTTGAGATTCTGCGCAAGGCTCTGTCCGGCACCCCGGGCAAAAACCTGCTGACCCTGGACTTTCCCTTAAACAGTGAAGAGGAAGGCGGTCCCCAGGAGTTCCTGCTGCGCCTTCGGGACAGCAAGCTGAAGGACGAAGCCCTGCTGGAGGAATTTTACGACAGGATCATCGCCAACTATGAATTTGTGGGTAATTACCTGATCCTGATTGTTCACGATGTCTATGATGTACCCGGACGCACCCGGGACGGTATCGAAATGGAGGACGCCTCCGATGAAATCTATGAATACATATTAACCTGCATCTGTCCCGTAGAGCTGTCCAAACCCGGCCTGTCCTACGACGCGGCGGAAAACACCTTTCGCAACCGGATCCGTGACTGGGTGGTGGGACTTCCGGACACCGGCTTCCTCTTCCCGGCGTTTACGGACCGCAGCTGTGACCTGCACAGTGCCCTCTATTACTCCAAGGACCCGGAAGAGCTGAAGGAAGGCTTTGTGAGCGAGCTTTTGGGCTGCCCCCTGCCCTTGTCCGCAGGAAGCCAAAAGGAAACCTTCCAGGCCTTGATTGAAGAAACTCTGGGGGAAGACTGTGATATTGAAACCGTAAAAAACATTCACGACAGGCTTGCGGAAATAGCGGAAGAACACAAGGAGGAACCGGAACCCT
>CAZAMX010000553.1:0-1589 GCA_964486095.1 uncultured Acetatifactor sp.
AACAGAGCTGCTGAAGGAATTGCCGGAAAATGAGGAAATCAGTTTTTACCGGCAGGGAGAGTATGTGGAAATGTGTGCCGGGCCGCATGTGGCATACACCAGAGCCATTAAAGCCTTTAAGCTGCTGTCTGTGGCGGGCGCATACTGGCGCGGTGACGAAAGAAATAAAATGCTTACCAGAATATACGGCACATCGTTCCCAAGCAGGGAGCTGCTGGAGGAATACAGCAATCGTCTGGAAGAGGCAAAAAAGCGGGATCACAGAAAATTAGGAAAAGAATTGGGTCTGTTTGCGTTGTTTGAGGAAGGACCGGGTTTTCCCTTTTTTCTTCCCAAAGGGCTGATATTAAAAAATCTGCTGATTGACTATTGGAGAAAACTGCATGCGAAAGAAGGCTATGTGGAAATATCCACTCCCATTATGCTGAACCGTCAGCTCTGGGAAACCTCAGGACACTGGGAGCATTACAAGGATAAAATGTATACAACCGTAATTGACGGGGCGGACTTTGCCATCAAGCCCATGAGCTGTCCGGGCGGTATGCTGGTGTATAAGATGGAGCCCCGCTCTTACCGCGAATTACCCCTGCGGATCGGTGAGCTGGGATTGATACACAGAAATGAAAGCTCAGGTACGCTGCATGGTCTTATGCGTGTTCGCTGCTGCACGCAGGATGACGCCCACATCTTTATGACGCCGGAGCAGATCCAGGGGGAGATCAAGGGGGTTGCCCGGCTGATAGACGAGGTGTATTCCGATTTTGGATTTCCGTATCATGTGGAGTTATCCACGAGACCGGAAAATTCCATCGGGAGCGATGAAGACTGGGAAATGGCCACAGAGGCATTAAGAATGGCATTGGATGATCTGGGACTTTCCTATGTGGTAAATGAGGGAGACGGCGCGTTTTATGGTCCGAAGTTGGATTTCCATCTGGAGGATTCTATCGGGAGGACGTGGCAATGCGGGACAATCCAGCTGGACTTTCAGCTGCCCCAGCGTTTTGAGGCAGAGTATATCGGGGAAGACGGGAATAAGCACCGGCCGATTATGATTCACAGAGTTTTATTTGGTTCCCTGGAGAGATTCATGGGAATTTTGATCGAGCATTTTGCCGGGAAATTCCCGTTATGGCTTTCTCCGGTGCAGATTAAAATACTGCCGATTTCGGATAAATTCCTTGCCTATGCAAAGGAAGCGGAAGCCATCCTGAAAAAAGAAGGCCTGCGCTGTGAAGTGGATGAAAAGGCCGAAAAAATCGGTTATAAGATAAGGACTGCGCAGATGGAAAAAATACCTTATATGCTTGTAATCGGGGAAAAGGAAATGAATGCAGGCAATGTTTCCGTTCGCAGCAGAGACAGAGGTGATCTGGGAAGTATGTCAATGGAACAGCTGCTTGCGCTTCTGCAGGAAGAAGGCATTTGTATTTAATTTACCAATTTCCGCATGTTTTGTGATATAATGAGCGTTAGCGAGAAGAATGAGCTTGCTCATTCGGCGAGCGGCGAATGGCGATCATGAATCGCAGATTCATGATATAATCATTTTTAGAGTCAGAATACGTTAGAAAAGAGGATATAAGTTA
>CAZAMX010000554.1:0-218 GCA_964486095.1 uncultured Acetatifactor sp.
TTCAAAAAAACCGCACATTCTTTCGGATACTACGTCCTTGCGTTGACGGCCATGAGCCCTCCCAGCGCCGACTCCGAAGTCACCACCGAGTTACTGACCTGTTCTGCCAGAATCGGATAACCAAAGCTGGACGAAAAGCTTACATTGGAATCAGGTCCTCCGCTGGCAAGCCGTAGAAACACCTTCTCTCCCTGGAAGCGTGAAAACGAGGTCCTCAT
>CAZAMX010000554.1:228-1586 GCA_964486095.1 uncultured Acetatifactor sp.
CTGTCTCAAAAAAATTTACCACCTCTGCCGAGGCGTCATCCGTTCTGATGACCAGCGGAATTCCCGTATATGCCACATATTCATAGTCACCCATGGAGGCAAGATTTACATGGCTGTTTGAAAGGAACATCGGACTATAATCCGGTTCCTCCCGGTCAATCATCTGCAAAAGAGGCTCCAGAGACTCAAGTGTGTGATATTGGGATATATCGATCCCGTACTTTTCCACCAATTCCCTGTCATACAGAAAAAACATGGATACGGCCAGCTCCTTGTTGGTGGGAATTCCATAAATGCTGCCGTTGACAGCAGCACCCTTCCAGAATTTTCCGTTCACTGCCCGGTACGTATCCGCGAGAATATTGTCCATGTACGGTGTCAGAGCCAGCCAGTTCCCTGACAGCGCGTTAGACAGATAGTTCTCGGTCCAGGCGAAGGCAATATCAAATTTCTGATTGGTATTAAAAAAGGAATTTAAGTTCACCTCATAATCATTCCAGCCTATTTTATGATAACTTACCGTAAAACCATATCGTTCCAGCAGCAGCCGATTCAGTGCTTCTTCCACCTTCCCAAGCCCCGGATCCGGCTCACCGATAGTATAATAGATCAGCCTGACAGGATTCTCCCCGGCCGTGTCGGCAGACTTTTCCGTTCTTCCGCTGCAGCCGGTCAGCAGGAGCAAGAAGGCAAGACAAAAAGCTGCCGTAAACCTTCTGTCAATTTTCTTCATGAAGACTCCTTTTCTCTCCGTCGTCAGATTCTTGATCGGTCTCTCTCAGTACCGTAGGCGAAATTCCATAATACTCTTTAAAATGTACATAAAAATTATTCAACTGGGTATAACCTACACGCCCCGCAATCACGGCGATTTTATCCCCGGTGGTCTCGATCAGCTGTTTGGCCCGTATCATGCGATAAGCCATCAGATATTCCGAAAACTTCATGCCCGTTTCCTGCAGAAAAATCCTGCCGATATATTTGCTGCTCATACAAAACATTTCCCCGATGCCTACCAGTGACAAAGAATTTTTATAATCGCTTTTTACGATAAGAATGATCTTATTTGTAATTTTGGAGAGCTTTTCATACTCTATCCCGAGTACCGGGTCCACATCCGGCTGGCTGACCTGCTTCTCCGGCAGCTTGCCCTTCAGCTCTTCCACAATGACCCGCTCCACAAACCGTTCCAGTTCCTTCCTGTCGATTGGCTTCAAAAGATAATCCTTTGCCGATGCCTGCATGGATCTCTGCATATAGCGGAAGTCGTCATAGCCGCTGATCATAGCGCATACCACCTTAAGGCCCGCCGCCCTCAGATGCTCCACAAGCTCATACCCCCAGCGTCCGCCGCTCAG
>CAZAMX010000555.1:0-1583 GCA_964486095.1 uncultured Acetatifactor sp.
TGTAAAGAGGGATATTCCGGTGCTGGCGATTTTAAAGTACGGTGTAGCCGTTTTGGTAACTGGCTTTAACGATTATAATGTGGTGATTATGGAACCGTCCACCGTTACTCTTTATAAAAAGGGGATGAACGATTCCACGGAATGGTTTGCCGAGAATGGCAATTGCTTTATCACCTACAGCAGAAATTAGAATATATATTTTTGATACCGATTTAACACCTGTAACAGAATCAGGCCCAGGATTCCGCAGGAAATAACCTCGCCGATGCCCACGGTCAACATAAAATACGGAACGGAGCCGGGAAACTGATAGGCATAGTACAGTACAAAGGGAACGATGAGGGTGTTGGCCAGAATGGGAGGCAGGGGTGCCAGCCATTTTTTGGTCTTACGGCTGGATGGCGCCTTACCGGCTCTGCCGGTCAGAAGCCAGGTCCCCAGTGCGCCCAGAAGAGTGGCCAAGCTGCCAAAAATTACGTCCCAGATGATGCTGCCGGTGAGCAGGTTACTGATCAGGCAGCCAAGAAACAGACCCGGAATGGCCGCCGGGCTAAAAAAGGGCAGTACGCAGAGGGCTTCGGAAATGCGGACCTGAATAGCGCCTGAGGCCAGGTTAAAGGCGTTGATAAAATAAGTCAGCACCACATAGATGGCAGCAATTACTGCCGCCTGGACGAGAAACAGTACTTTTTTGTTATTCATTTTTTATTCTCCTTTAGTTTTGTTTTACGTGAGGAAGGTCTCGAACTCACGGTATTGCTATTGTAAGCCCCCCAGCTTATATTTTGATACGATTGCCTGGATCCGCTCGTTGGGGTTAAGCAGATCGCTGATGGAAGAGTCATGGTTTAAGGTGTCGATAATATAGGCTATGTATTTGCTCAGATCACAGCTGACATACCATTCCCGCTGCAGCAGCTCGGGAGTCTGGTAGATCAGATTTGTGGTCAGCACTTTGTCGATAATGCCGTTTGCAAAAGCCTTGTCAAACTTGTCCAGACCGCCGGTAAACAGACCGAAGGTTGCAAAGACAAAAATTCTTTTTGCTCTTCTTGTCTTCAGGGCAGCGGCCACCTCCAAAACGCTTTCACCGGAGGAAATCATATCGTCGATAATAATCATGTCCTTGCCTTCCACGCTGGTGCCCAGAAATTCATGAGCCACAATGGGATTGCGGCCGTTTACAATCTGCGTGTAATCCCGCCGTTTGTAAAACATGCCCATATCCAGCCCAAGCACATTTGCAATATAGATGGCCCGGCTCATGCCGCCCTCATCGGGGCTGATCACCATCATGTGATCGGAGTCCAGGGTCAGATCCGGCACATGGCGCAGCAGTCCCTTGATAAACTGGTATGCAGGCTGTACCGTCTCAAAGCCATGGAGGGGAATTGCGTTCTGGACCCGCGGATCGTGAGCGTCAAAGGTAATGATGTTATCAACACCCATCTGCACCAGCTCCTGAAGAGCCAGGGCGCAGTCCAGGGATTCCCTTGCAGTTCTTTTATGCTGTCTGCTTTCGTAAAGAAAAGGCATAATCACTGTGATCCGCCGGGCTTTGCCGCCTACGGCCGCAATGATTC
>CAZAMX010000556.1:0-1575 GCA_964486095.1 uncultured Acetatifactor sp.
TTTTTCAAAGCCTTTCCCGATGACAGCCAAAAACGAATTAGAGAACACAGGAAAAAGCCCGTCCTCCACAATTCCGTCAAAGGCGTTCTTCTCATCAAACAAAAGCATTCTGTCCCGGTCAAAATTTCTCAAATTATTGGACAGCTCCCCCCTGCCGGGCAGGTAAGAATCACTGTACAGAGTGGTCATAAATTTGTAATCCGGATATGGATAGTAAAAATGTGCTTCTTTTACCCCACAGCTTTCGAATATTCTCTCCAGCCCTTTCCTGCTGAAGGTACGGACGCCGCCTCCGTCCGCATAATTTTCAATCCCCGAAAACCAGGTGCCCAGATGATCTTCCCGGCATCCGGCAAAGTATTTTAACCCGTATTTGTTTTCAATGGCAATCACAATCCTGCCCCCCGTCGCCAGGTGAGGCATCAGAATCTGCAGGAAGTCCTCAAACGGTGTCTTGCCGCCGATATAACTCTGTCCGTATTCAAATACTCCGATCAGGCAGATATAGTCAAAATCTTTCGGCAGATCCGGCTCAATGTCCTTGAAATTCCCCACATGAATGGTCACATTATTGCATTCACTGTGTCTGTAAGCATTGATCAGGCTCCGCTTTTTCGAGAGCTCCACGCAGGTGACGCTTCCTGCCTTCCGCGCCAGCGCTCCCGTGATCGCTCCACAGCCGCTGCCCACCTCCAGTACCCTGGTGGATTTATCCATGGGAATCCAGTCCACAATATTCTCCCGCAGAGGAGACAGGTGATAGAGTATGGGCCAGCTCCCCCGTTCTTCGATTACTCCCGCATATTCAAGGGGGGAACACTCCCTGACGATCCGCAGAAGCTCATCCTCCACCTCTCCGTCACAATAAAAGTCTTCCCCCGGGTATTTGCTGTAATCCAATACGATCTTTCCGATTTCTTCCTTTTCCTGCATAAAATGCTACCGCACCTCCACCACCGAATCCATATCATAATATCCTACCGTATCCTTGTCAGAGATCACGGTCACATTCATTACATCATAAAGCCTGTGATATACCTCAAAGGTATCACCGTTATATCCTGTCACTCCCAGGGAAAGAAGATATTCTCCCCCCTGAAGGCTCATCTTCTGCGTAAAGGTAATCTCTTTGGTCTGTCCGGCCTCCACACCCTCCAGAAACGCCTTTTCAATCATGGTGTTGGTTCCCGTAATTTCCGTACCCTTTGCATTTTTCACGGAAAAAGCAAAAATCGGTGACGGAATAGATTCACTGAATTCCACCCGCATATGCAGGGTAAAACTGCTTCCCTTAATAACCGCCGCAGTCCGCAGTCCCTTCTCATCCGTCAAATAATATTCCGTAATACAAGCCTGCTTCGTGCCATACTCCAGCGCAAAGGGGTTAATTTTTGCATCTTCCGGACTGCCCTTATCTTCCGAAAGATCACTGCCTCCCCCCTCGGGGATACCCGCTTCTTCCTCACCGCTGGACTGAAATCCGGAGCTTTCGACGTTTTCCTGCGCCTCTGCTATATTATACTGTCCTACCAATACCTGTTTATACACATCTATCATCTTTTTAGGCGTTCCTTC
>CAZAMX010000557.1:0-1571 GCA_964486095.1 uncultured Acetatifactor sp.
GGGAGACAGCGCAGATGTAGATCAGCCCCTGCCCCTGCCTCAGAGAGTATCCGGCCTGGCTGTAGGCGGCGGATACAGGGCCTATTCGGAGCCGGGAATGCTTCTTCTGATTCTGCCGGCCGCAGCTGCGGTCATGATAAAAAGGAAACGTAAAAAAGGTGAATGATCTATGGATGAAATAAAGAAGCTTCGGCTTTCGATTGAAAACGTCATTTTCTGTCTGACGGGCTGCCTTCTCATTATGGGGATGAAATACTATTACAGTCAGGCAGACTGCGATTCCCTGCAGTGGATCCTCGGACCCACTGTGTGGTGGGTACAGCTCCTAAGCAGAATACCCTTCAGCTATCTTCCCGGCACAGGCTATGTGAATCACAGCCTGTGCCTGCTGATAGCCCCATCCTGTTCCGGGGTCAGATTCATGACGATTCTCTTCGCCACACTGGTCTTTTCCTTTACCCCGGCGATTGCCTCAACCCGAACCGGTATGGCGTCCAACGCCTCCCGGCTTCCCTGCACATGGGTTAAAGGATTCTCCTGGATTGCCGCCAGCGGGGCTCTCTCCTGGCTGCTTACCGTTATCGTCAACGGCCTGCGAATCATCACCGCCATCTACCTTCCCATGTACCTAGAATCGGCCGGGCTTATGAGCGGAATTCTGACACAAGACAGGCTCCACACCCTGATCGGAGTAGTAATCTATTTTATTGCCCTGCTCACCATCTACCGCCTTGTCGGATGGTTCGTCCAAAAGAGGCGAGGGCCCGCCCATCTGCCGACCCTGCTGCGCAAATGCGCGCCTCCCGTATTTTGGTACTTTACTTTTACACTGGGCCTTCCCCTGCTAAACAGAGCCGGCAGGAGCGGTGCCGGGGAATTCACGGAATTCGCATTGCTTGTCAGCGGCGGCTGCGCACTCATTTTGCTGCCCTATGTTATAATCCTGCTTCTACGGAAGCAAAAATGAGCAAAGCTACACAATCAGCCTGTTCTTGCCTGACTGCTTCCCCTGATACAGCTTTGTATCCGCCTCGTTGATCCATTCATCCACGGACTGTTCTCTGGTATATTTTGACAGGCCAATGGTAACCGTAACCTTAATCTCACGGTTTTCATATTTAAAAGGATACCTTTCCACGGATCTGCGGAGCTTTTCCATAATAAAGCCGGCAGATCCGGGCACCTGCACTCTGTGTTCCGCCATCTGCCCCACCAGAATAAATTCCTCGCCGCCCCAGCGGCAGGGGATCATTCCGCAGCTGTTTTCCGCAATGAGACCTGCCACGGTCTTCAATACATAATCGCCGCAGTTATGCCCGTAGGTATCGTTGATCTTTTTAAAATCGTCAATGTCCAGCATTGCCAGCCAGTACTCCGACATATCTTCTCCCTCATACACCTCCTGCAGATGTTCGATCAGATAATTTCGATTTACCAGACCTGTCAGCTTGTCATGGTTTGCCTGTCTGGTCAGCTCATTCTCATAAAAGTCCGCCCTGGATACCAGCAGCCAGAAGCACACCGCCGCAAACGCCATCATAAACAGGGCATTGGCCAGAACAATCGCCGTT
>CAZAMX010000558.1:0-1570 GCA_964486095.1 uncultured Acetatifactor sp.
CTGCGGCGTGAAAAGAAGAGTCCCCGGGATCAGTGCGGAGTGGTGGGTGTTAGGCAATCTTGGAGCGGCATCTGCGCTGTTTACGGCAGTTTCCATTTTGGGAGGTCCGGGGCCGGGGGCGGCGGCAGTCATACTCTGGGGGGCTGTGGAGAGCATGTTTTTAAGACGGCTGAGAAAAATAAATTTACGGCGCACAGAGGCAAATCTTACACAGCTGCTGGATTTTCTGGACAATTTGTCCGTGGCTTCCGGGGAGATTACCGGTATATTCGGCCAGATCAGCAGATATATGGACGAGCCGGTAAAAAGCGCCCTGGACACCTGCTGCTACGAAGCGGCCACCACGGGAGATGTGAGTATGGCGCTGCTTGCCATGCAGGAGCGTATTGAGCATCCGAAGTTTAAGGAGCTGACCCGGAATATAGAAGTCAGCGTCAGGTATTGCGCGGACTTTTCCGTTTTGGTGGGCAGCAGCAGAAGGAGTCTCAGGGAGTACCTTAAAGTGGCACAGGAGAGAAAGGGCATGCTGCGGGAGGCGGCGGTGAATCTTGGGCTGCTGGCCGGAATGTCAGCAGTGGTTCTTTATATTGTGGGAACCTTTACGGAAAGCGGATGGGCCCTTTGAAATCAGAGAGTCCTTTAAAAAGGACTCAAAAAAGGGAAGAAAATCTCTGCCGAAAGGAGCGGAGGGATATAAAGGGTAGGAAAATGGCAGAAATAGAACAAATAAGGGTTATAATAACCGCCGTTTCGGCGTTTACGGCAGCAGAGGTATTTTTTGCCCTGCTGGTGCTGGGGAAAAGCGGTCAGAAGCAAAAGAAGGTGCTGACGGCATATTATGAGATTTCAGGGCTGCTGCGGGAAAGAGGGAGGAACAGCAGTTGTTATCAGCGGATGGCCGGATGGCTGCGGCAAAACGGCGCCGTGTACCATTACGGGAGATGGGTGGAACCAGTGCGGTTTCTTACTCTCTGCATTCTACTGGGGCTGGCGGGGGCATTGGCCTGTGCCCGGCTGGGGGCCGGGTACGGCGCGGCGGCATTTTTCTTTTTGGCCCTGCTGCCGTCGTGGCTGCTTCGCCGCCTGAATAAAAAAGATAATGAAAGGCTGCTGCCGGAGCTTAAGCTTGTATACCATGCCCTGGAGATTCAGATCCGGGCAGGGGTCTATGTGACGGATGCGCTGGCGGAATGCTATGGAAACGTGCAGGAAAGGCGTCTGAGACAAGCGCTGCTGGAGCTGGCGGGGGACATTGTTTTAAAAGCGGATGTGCGGGACTGTCTGGAAAAGTTTCAGGGGAAATTTAACAATCCCTATGTGGATTCTCTTTGCATCATTATTCTGCAGGCCCTGGAATCCGGGCAGGCAGTGGAGCTGCTTAGGGATATTGGCGAACAGGTAAAGGATATGGAAGCAGTGGTATTGGCACGAAAAAAGGCGGCTCTGGACAGGAAAATCACATTCTGCCAGCTGGGAGTACTGACAGTGGTTCTGGGAATTGCGTTGTATTTATGCGTAAGCTATTTGTTTGGCGCAGCTGCGGTATTTAAAAGGTTAAATGTTGTCGCTG
>CAZAMX010000559.1:0-1566 GCA_964486095.1 uncultured Acetatifactor sp.
TTTCGATTTGATAACTATGCTCCGGCCGTCATGACCAGCTCTATCACAATTCCGGCCAGGACACCGATGCCATACAGCAAGCCCAAAATCCTTATATTTTCTTTTTTATGATGGTTTACCCGAAACAGTACCAGCAGGCCCACACCGCTGCCTGTAAGCAGTCCCGCCATGGCGGACCCAATGCCGATAATTCCTTCCAGATACAACTGAGTAATGACCACGGACCCGGCACAGTTAGGGATCAGTCCCACCAGCCCTGCCAACAGCGTTCCTGCAACCGGCCTGTTGAGGATTACATTGGCCAGCGCTTCCTCCCCCGCAAAAAACAGCAGCAGGTTCAGCAGAAAAGTAATCAGCAGGATAAAAAGCGCAATCCTGACCGTATGAGAAAGGGCAGACCGGAAAATTCCCTTCTCGCACCGGCAATGCTCATGCTCGCAGATCTCATGAATGTGACTGCCATGCGCATGGTCATGGCCGCCCTTTTTCTTAAGCAGCATATCTATCAACAGCCCTGCCGTTATGCCGATTCCGGCCTTGGCCAGCAGGATCCCCGCAATACTTCCCACGGGCGCATGCTCAGAAATCAATACCGGCAGCATCTCATCCGAGGTAGAAAGGTAAACGGCCAGCAACGTCCCCAGCGTAATTACCCTTCCCGCATACAAATTGGAAGCCGCCGCGGAAAAGCCGCACTGAGGCACAACCCCCAGCGCTCCGCCGATCACGGGTCCCAAGTGCCCCGCCTTTCTCATCAGGGCTTCCGTCTTTTCCCCTGCCCTGTGCTCCAGATATTCCATGGCAAGATAGGTGAGAAACAAAAAGGGAAGCAGCTTTATGACATCCAAAAACGTATCTGAAATAACCTCCGGCATAATATATCCTCTTTCCATAACTACATACATGATTTGTCGGTACAATGCTTTATGCGTTTCTTAAAAAAATCTTAACATCTTTGGGGAGATTTCCCCTAAATATGATACCCCCCCCGACATATTTTTGTCAAGTTTAAGTTAATTTAAACATCTGCCCACGCAAATCCCCAACCCAAATCAACTGAATCAAACCTAAGCAAAAGAAAACAGCCGTCCTGAAAGCGACTGTCTAACCGACTGTCAAAACGGCTGTTCAACATATATAAAAACTCAACTTATTCATTTCCCTGATACCACTGCGCCTGTGCCCGGTACATCTTCGCGTAGTATCCATCTTTTTCCATAAGCTGCTCATGGGTTCCATCCTCCACCAAACGCCCCTCCTGCAGCACCAAAATACGATCGACCAGATGTGTAATCCCCAAGCGGTGAGAAATCAGCAAAGTCGTCTTTCCCTCGGTCATGGCTGCGAAATTTCGATACAGCTCTGCTTCTGCCAGCGGATCCAGTGCCGCAGTAGGTTCATCCAGAATCATAAGTCTCGTATTCCTTCTGTACAGCGCTCTTGCCAGTGCAATTCTCTGCCACTGTCCGCCGGACAGATTGTTACCATTCTTGCTGAACTGTCCGATTTCTTCCTCTAATCCACCGGGCTGTCTGTCGACCAGTTCCTTGATATTCGCCTCCTGCA
>CAZAMX010000560.1:0-1556 GCA_964486095.1 uncultured Acetatifactor sp.
CAACCGGCATTTATCAAGGCTTTATTCCCTGAAACGGTGTGGGAAGTTTGAGTTAGTATATATAATACAAGCACACCAATAGGAGCGGATTACAAGTGACTAAGTATCTGCTTCTATTTCTATGTTTGTAGAAACAATCAGGTAAACGTCAAATCCTTCGCCTTTTGCTAAAAGTATTTTTAGTGCATACTTGAGAAAAACAACAGATTTTTTCAATCAGGAGGATTATTACTATGGATCAATGCACTCATGAAGTACGCGCTGCGTATTGGAAAGGTATTATCAAAGCCTGCGGGGAGCGTCCCGCAGGCCAGTCGGCGAAAAGCTGGATGGATGAAAATGGTATCTGTGAGCAGAGCTATTATCATTGGCAGCGAAAATTCCGAAAACAGGCATATGGTCTGATAAAAGACAGTGCTGCTGTTCTGGCGGTGTCAGAGAAGACAGGCATCGCATTTGTGGAAGTTCCTTATATCCAGCCGGTGGCGGCAGATACAAAGGGAAAAGTCTTCAGCGTTGCTGTAATTCAGACCTCTTCCGTGAGGATAGAGATCACTAATGATATTTCAGACCCTGTTCTTACCCGGATCTTAAGGGAGGTGTCCCATGCTTGAAGATGCGGCGGGTATCCGTCGTGTAGTGCTTGCCTGCGGCACGGTTGATCTCAGGAAAGGGATCGATGGTCTGGCAATGATCATAGGGGATAAATATAAACAAAATCCCTTTGAGAAAGGAACCCTCTTCCTGTTCTGCGGGAAGCGTTCGGACCGCTGTAAGGGACTTTTATGGATGGAGACAGGATTCCTGCTCTTCTATAAGCGGTTTGAGGACGGGCGGATGTCATGGCCAAGAAACAGGTCGGAAGCCGCGGAACTGACGGAGGAACAATACCGCTACCTTATGCTGGGATTAACCCGCTGGATCCCAGGATCAAAGATGTGGATCCGTCAAAAATATACTGACATTTGTGCAAAACAGAGAAAATATTTCTCTGTTTTTTGCATACACAGGGGAAAGCCACACAATGGAAACGGACAGGGTCAGGATACGTCCCGATACTTCGGTAAACGTCATCATGCACACATAAGTAGTTGTGGAATCTACTTGTTTTATATGAAAAATGATGTTAAAATAACTTTCATAATAAGTTATTTTGGAGGAAAAATTAATGCTTTGTTACTGTAAAAAATGCGGTAGAATAGCACAAGAAGCATATAACGAAAGCGAACAAATATGTGACTATTGTAATGGCATAATGCAATACATTCCAGAACAGTTTTTGATTGGTGAAGGAGGTATTGCTTTAAATAAAAATTTAAAACAACAATTCATTAACGAATACATTAAATCTTCACCCGAATTTGATCAATATCTATTTGACCATAGAGATGAAGATTTGTTTAAGCGCAGGATGGAGGATAGAGCCAAGCTCGAACATGGTAAAGCAATCCTTGAAGGCAGAGACAAGGGCAATAAATTCGGAGTGGAATGTCCTTACTGTCATGCAACCAATGTAAAAAAAATTACGAATACCTCCAAGGCTGTGCATACAGCAA
>CAZAMX010000561.1:0-873 GCA_964486095.1 uncultured Acetatifactor sp.
CAACGACGGTTCGGAAAAAGAGGAAGCCGTAACCTGGGACGTTTCTCCCGAAACCCTGGCCGGCTGGGGCGTAGGTGATCATATTGCCACCGGAACCCTTGTCAGAGACACTGACGGAGCTTACGGCTTTGATCCTGCCTGCAAATGCACCGTGCATGTACTGGATATGAATTTCGTACAAAATTACAGCTTTGAGGAAAACGATACCTCTATGTGGGTCATTACCGATGTGAGCGGCACCACCACGGAGGCTTATATTATCGACAAGCCTTCCGATGCCGTCACCGGTAATAAGTCCATGCACTTTTACTCTACCGGAAATGTGGATTTCACCGTGGAACAAACTGTAACCGGCCTTGAGCCCGGCACCTACTACTTCCAGATCACTCTCCACGGCGGGGATGCCTCCACTCAGGACATGTTCATTTATGCCGTGGCTGACGGCCAGACATACACTGCCCCTACGGATGTAGACGGCTGGACCTCATACCGGTCCCCCCGCATCGAGGCCATCACCACCACTGACGGCACCATTACCGTAGGCGCCCATATCATCAGCTCCCCCGGCTCCTGGGGTAATCTGGACGACTTTATCCTGGCGCCTGCAGTGGCGGAATAGCCTGTCCGCACAGCAGGCTTCCTATGCGGACCTGCGAAAAAACGCGGGAAGAATGAACAAAATCATTCTTCCCGCAAATTACCACTTCTGTTTCCGCTTCCACTCAGCCATTTTGTTAACAGCCTGTAAATATCGTCCAGTTCAAAGGGCTTGCTTAAATAACCGTTCATGCCGGCTTTTGCGTATTGCTCCTGCTGCTCGGCGCCTGTATTTGCCGTCAGGGCAATCACCGGAACTTCCCGGAAATATTCTCC
>CAZAMX010000561.1:883-1545 GCA_964486095.1 uncultured Acetatifactor sp.
GATCCATAAAAATCATATCATACCTTTGGGCCTGTATCATTTCTAGGGCCCGTTCTACGTTTTCAGCCGTATCGATCTCAAGACCGGTGGGCTTTAACATTTCCACTGCGATCATACGGTTCAGTTCATTGTCATCCACCACCAAAACCCGCTTATCCGTAAAATAAAGCTCTTCCGCTATAGGTTCAGCGTCCTTCTTCCGGTTTTCGATAAAGCGGCAGAAATTATCGCTGTACAGCGGCTTATTCATCACCGGCATTCCCTCCGGGAACACTGCCTCTGCCATGGGATCCACCATGCCGCAGACAGTGGCCGAAAGCTCCTGCAGCCTTTGCGCCTCCGCCTGGCTGAACTCTCCGTAAACATCGGTAAAGCAAAAGACCGGAGCCTTTGTCTCTGCCACCGACATAATATCATTCTCAAAATTAAGATGCAGCATGCCGGCCAGCTCCTTCAGCAACTCGTTTGCCCTTTCATTCCGAAGCCTTCCGATCACCACTGCCTCTTTCCCCTCCGGCAATGCGGCTGCTTTTCTGTTATCTGTTATCCGCTGATGAATTGTAAAATAAAATTCACTTCCCTTTCCGTACTCACTTTTTACCCCGATACTGCCGCCCATCATCTCCACAAACTTCTTTGACAGGGAAAGCCCCAGCCCCGTT
>CAZAMX010000562.1:0-1537 GCA_964486095.1 uncultured Acetatifactor sp.
TTCAGGGAGAAAAAAGGCCGGGGCGTACTCTGTAATCTGCCCTATTCCGGGACGGCAGTGATTCAGGAATATGGGGATGACCACATGGCTACAGGGGATCTGATCGTTTATACCTCCGCGGACAGTGTGTTTCAGATTGCGGCTCATGAGGATATTGTGCCTCCGGAACAGCTTTATGAGTACTGCCGTATCGCCAGGGAAATCCTAAAAGGTGAGCATGGCGTGGGAAGAGTCATTGCCAGGCCTTTTACGGGGCCGGCAGGGGGGCTGTTCACCAGGACGCCCCGCAGACATGATTTCTCCATGGAACCTCCCGGAACCACCATGCTGGATCAGCTGTATGACGCCGGCAGGGATGTGATTGCCGTAGGCAAGATTAAGGACATTTTTGCAGGCAGGAGTATTACCCGGTCGGTATATACAAGCGGTAATGAAGAAGGGATTCAACGTACGATAGAGTATCTTGACAGTGATTTTGAGGGCTTATGCTTTATCAATCTGGTGGATTATGATATGCTGTACGGGCACAGGCGGGACATCGATGGTTACGCCAGGGCTCTTACCTATTTTGACGATAAGCTGCCGGAGATCCTGGGCAGGCTGAAAAAAAATGATATTTTGATGATTACGGCGGATCATGGCTGCGATCCCGCTTACACGGCCACTACGGATCATACCAGAGAGTACACTCCCTTTATTATGTACGGGAAAAATGTCCGCCCGGTCAATTACGGCACCCGCAGGAGCTTTGCGGACATAGGCGCCACGGTGCTGGATTATTTCGGCATAACGCCCGCATTTGAAGGGAGAAGTATGCTGCCGGACGGTGATTCGACCTGCGGTCCCACTTAAGGGAGAACAGAAAGCGGTTGACTGGGGAGCTTTATAGGGATAGCCGGCGAGAATGCAAAACCTGCTGAATGATCGTGCACTTACAGGGTTGATGACTCAAGCAGGGAATTCTCTGATGCGGCAGAATGAGAGGAAAAATAAATATGAGTGATTATACAGAAGAAATCAATCGCAGGAGAACCTTCGCGATTATTTCTCACCCGGATGCCGGGAAGACGACCCTGACGGAGAAGTTCCTGCTTTACGGGGGTGCCATCAATCTGGCGGGAAGCGTGAAGGGAAAGGCTACGGCCAGACATGCCGTGTCAGACTGGATGGAGATCGAGAAGGAGAGAGGCATTTCCGTTACTTCTTCGGTGCTGCAGTTTGAATATGACGGATACTGCATCAATATTTTGGACACGCCCGGACACCAGGATTTCTCGGAAGACACTTACCGTACGCTGATGGCGGCGGATTCCGCGGTCATGGTTATTGATGCGTCCAAGGGCGTGGAGGCACAGACAAGAAAGCTGTTCAAGGTCTGCGGAATGAGGGGAATTCCGATTTTTACCTTTATTAACAAGCTGGACAGGGATGCGAACGACACCTTTGACCTGCTGGACGAGATTGAGAAGGAGTTGGGGATAGCCACCTGCCCCGTGAACTGGCCTATCGGCTCGGGTAAGGGCTTCAAGGGGGTTTA
>CAZAMX010000563.1:0-1536 GCA_964486095.1 uncultured Acetatifactor sp.
ATAACGGGGATCGAAATGATACGGCGGATGTGGTCATGCCTACTCCCGCCCCGGAGCCCACGCCGGTGCCGGTGGATACCGAGGGTGAAACGATAAACAGCACCAGCGTTGTGGGAAATCAGGCGGTTATCTTTTTGGATCCGGAGGAAATGAACGTTATTTCGCCTACGCCGGTGCCGGCTCCGACGCAGGGAGCGACATTGCCTTCCACGTTGACGGATATTGCGGAAGTGATGGGAAATATGATGGCGGTAGGGCCGGTACACAGTATCCCCAAGTATACCGTGGTGGACGGGCGGATCGTGGCGGATCAGGCGTTTTACCGAAACGATTCCCTGGAAGAGGTGGCACTGAAGGATGGCATTACGGAGATCGGGCAGTTCGCCTTTGCCAGAAGTACTTTAAAGGAGATCAATATTCCGGAAGGTGTGACGGATATTTGCTATGGCGCATTTTATCATTGTGACGATATGATAAGCGTATCGCTGCCGGAATCCATAATGAACGTGGAGCCCAAGGCATTTGCCTTTACGGCTATGCTGGAAAATTTTAAAAACTCCGGAACGGATTTCCTGGTGAACGGAGGCGTATTGCTTGCCTATAACGGCAGTGACAGTCAGGTGTTTGTGCCGGGGGGAATTCGTGTCATTGCCGCCGAGGTCTTTGCCGGACATGAGGAAATAGAGAGTATTAGGCTGCCGGACAGTGTTCTTGTAATAGGAGAGGGCGCTTTTGAGGGCTGTACCGCCTTAAGGCAGGTAAATTTGGGTACCGGTGTGGAGCAAATCAGGGACAGGGCTTTTGGGGGCTGCAGCAGCCTGGAGGCGGTGAAGCTTCCGGCATCCGTGAAGACTGCGGGCTTACAGGCTTTTGGGGATGCCCAGGTAATCTATAACGGAGGTGAGCCGCAGAAAACCTATGAGATTTCGGCGACCAGACTTTCCAATGAGCAGTACAGGGATTGTGGGGCAGAGCAGGCACAGCCGGGAGTGACCGTAGTGGGAGCAATGCCTTCTACGGCGCGGCTGGAGGGAGCCGCCAGAAGCTATACCCTGCAGGTGGAGCAGAAAGGGGACAGGTCCGAGCTGGAAGCTGCCTGGAAGCGGGCAATGGACGCAGGAATGCCGGAGAATATGGCGGTATATGATCTGCGTCTTACCGATAACAGCGGGATACCATTGACCAAGCTGGGACGCAGCGGCCTCAATGTAGTACTGCCTCTGCCGGAGTCCCTTTCCGGTCAGGAGCTGAAGCTGGTAACACTGGACAGAAACGGACAGCTGGAAGCACTGGGAGTAGAAAGAGTGATGCTGGAGGGGACGGAATGCTTTCGATTCCGCACCACACATTTGTCATTGATTGGTGTTTACGGTGTGGGTCCGTCAAACTCGGAAATCAGAGAAGTGAATGTCTCCATGAACAGCTTAAGTGCCGGGCCGGGCAGTGAGAAGGAGAGTATAAACCCAGTGGTCCTTTTGATGTGTATCATCGGAGCGGCTGTGCTGATAATGGGGCTTGGGCTGTCCCTGATGGGTG
>CAZAMX010000564.1:0-1530 GCA_964486095.1 uncultured Acetatifactor sp.
AATTTGTTTCATGTGATTATCCATTGTAGCTTATTAATATTATTATACAAAAATTATTTTTATGCAAGCATTATTTTTGTCCATCTTCTGTCTGCCTTAACTTCACCACTAAATTCTCGAAAATTCAGCCCTGAAGCAAGTCCTATAAAGCACATGAATTCCCGTAAAGTGCGATACCAAACCTGTTTCAGGGCTGAGCTGATTACTCAAAATCATATGATCCCTAACCGATTACGGCAGCGGATTTTTCAATACAGCATTTTCCTTTAGATAATCCTTCCAGATCTGGATATACTTGGCCTTCAGATGAACTCCGTCAAAGGTGTAGGACTCGATCAGACCTCCTGTTTCGTCGCAAATCAGCGGATTCACGTCCAGATAAAAAATATCCTTGTTATCCGCCAGCTTCTCCAGCTCCTGATTGCGTGCCTCAATCCCTTCATTATTGATATAATCTCCCTGATTGGACCGCTCTGTGGTCACCTTAATGATACCCTGAATATAGATAATCGCCCCCGGCTGCAGCTCCTTAAGATGCTCTACCACTTCCTTATATTTTGCAATAAAAGTCTCCACCGTACCCGTCCCCATCTCATTAATACCGATCATCAAGTAAATTTTGGCGAAAGAATTTTCCTGCAGCGCTTCCTCAATGGTGATTTTCTTTTTCTGGCCCGGCACCTCCACAATGGCCGAATCAAATATCTTGTATACGGTAAGACCGGTGGAAGCATAAAAGGCGGCCGTATCCTCCAACTCGCCGTACTCATACATACCCACTGTTCTGGAATCTCCGATAAACACGGCATCGGAAAAATAATCGTCCTCCACCGCCACAAAGACAGGCTCCGCAGGTATATCTTCCGGTAACTGCTCTCCCCCGTTTTCTCCCGTCAGTCCATCCCCCGCTGTCCCGGTATGTTCTCCGCCCTGCTCTCCGCCTGTCGGCTCTCCCGGCATGTCTCCGTCCTGTTTTCCCAAACCTGTTCCTTCCCCGTCGGGATTCTGCTCCCCTAAGGCTGTTCCTCCCTCTCCCGGGTCCTGTGTTCCCGATCCTGCTCCGTTCCCGCCGGGCTCCTGCGTTTCCGGGCCTGTTCCTTCCCCGCCGGGATTCTGCTGCCCCTGATCGGGAGCCTTCTGCATTTCCCCTCCTTTCGGTTGCTCCTGCTCTCCGCCGCCCATGCAGAAATTTTTCACCTGCTCCATGGCCCGGGCATAAATCTGCCACTTATCTACAGTACTTAAATAAACGATGCCCACCAATGTCATCAATATCAAATAATAGCTTTTTTTTAACCGCTCCACTTTATCTAACGTCTCTCCTAAAACCTGAAATACATAAAGGGATTATTCCCCTCCACCTGAAGCCTCCAGACGCACAGCCAGAAAAGTCCCACAAGAACTAATGTACCGACAAAGCTGTCCTTCCATCTGTCAAACAGCCTGCGCAGCACGGGCGTACACGCAAAGGCACCTGCGCCAAACAGATACCAGTACGTCTCCAGCGCCTTGATCCAATCCCTTGCGCTG
>CAZAMX010000565.1:0-1520 GCA_964486095.1 uncultured Acetatifactor sp.
AAAAACTCTTCCAGCGGCTCCCACAGTTTTTCCTGTTCTTCAAAGCCCGTCAGAACAGTATCTATCAATACCGGACCATTGCCCGCCGTCAGCTCCGTCAGCAACGCCGTCTTGTCATAGCTGCTTTTCAATTCAATATGGCAGCTGGGATACTGCTTGTTAAAAGCCGCCACCAGCGGCTGGTAAACCGACATCCTCGCCGGAGAGGTTGCCAGCGTAATTTTACAGATTTCCACCTCTTCCGTGGTTGGCTCCAGGAAGAGATAGTTATAATTTCCGGCACTCTCATACAATACCGCAATCCGTCCCGTCTCATCCGCCTGCATGGCCGGCACGCCCCCCACGGTGATGACATGGTTTATCCAGCGGTAGAGAAGCTCCGGAGCATTCCCTTGTAAATCACTGCGAAATATGCCCTCCCGATTGGCATATAGTAAAGTATCTTTATTAAAAAGCGTAAAGCAATAGCAACCCTGTTCCGGAGCGGCAAAAAGCACCGGCTTACCCGTCTCCTTATCTAAACATTGTAAGGTTGTCTGCCTGCTTTGCGCCTCGTCATTTTGCTCTGCAACCGCCCAAAAGGCAATACGGCCGTCATACAGGGAAACCAGTTCGCCGATCTGCTCTTTTTTTGAAACATACTCCGTCAGAGTCTCTCCTTCCGGCGAGATCAGCAGATACTGCCAGTTTTCTCCTTGACGCCGGGTAAAATGGATCATTCCCGAGCTATCCACTGCAAAGCCTGATAAGCCTGCTATTACCTCTGAAGAATCACTTCCGTTTAAAAAATCCAAGGTAATTTCCTTTAACGCCTCATGCTTTTCATCCCTCTCCACAAGAAAATACCGATACGCGTCTTCTCCTTCTCTCATTTCAATATGAAGCGTCACATAATGATCCGTACCGGCAACCGGTCCTGCTCCCCACACCTGATGCTCTCTGTCAAAGCCTTTTGAGTCCTTCTCCCCCTCGGCGGTTACCACGGCAATCTCATCCCAGCACTCATCTACCCTGTCGCTGTCAAAAAGGTGCTTTTTAAAATACCAGGCTCTGGAAGCTCCCAGAAAAACCTTGCTTCCTCCCCCCGCGACAGCCCCCTCCGGTTCTTCCACCTTCAGGGGAAGATTCACTATCGCAGAATAAGCGTCCAGGGAATTGTCCTTCCCGGCAAGACTCATAATTGTCAGGGGATCCAGCGGGTCTTTGGAGATTTCCGTCTCCTTCTGACCGTCTGCGCCGCACCCTAGACATTGCAGGGCCAGTATCAGCGCTATCAAAATGCAGCAAACTCGTCTTTTCATTAACGTCTCCTCTAAATAAGCCAAGCATTCTCCTTAAATTATCAGGTCATGCTTACAATTTTTCATTCCGCGCCGCATCCGCATAACCGCGGTGCAGGTTTGACTGCCAAGGAAATACAACTGGTTTATTTTTCATGGAATCGCCCAGAGCTTTTTGTTTTAATTAGTGTCTGCTGATTAAGCAGACATTTGCAAATCCCACTCTACATATCTGTCCCA
>CAZAMX010000566.1:0-1520 GCA_964486095.1 uncultured Acetatifactor sp.
TGTACTGTATAATAATCAGGTTGGAGGCCACCCGCACACATCCCTGGGAAGGCAGCGGATCGGCATAGATGCGGGCGTAATTATTGGGATTGGCATACTTTATCATGATTTTTAGATATCCCGTGTCCAGCTCCATGCCGTTTACGGTAACACCCACGCATCTTATGTAATAGGCGGTGTCATTATCCAGTCCCTTATAGGTATAGCGGATGTTTTGGTCGTCCGTTTGTTCGCTGCTTTTTAACAGTTGTTTTTTGGCGGCATCATAAAGATAAAATACGTATTTACCGATATTTTCCCAGTCAGCCGAGTAATAATGAATGTCGGCAGTGAAGGAGGAATTTGCGATCTGCATGTTGTCTGTAAGTCCCTTAAAGTAAAACTCGGGCGTTGCAAACGTATGGAAAAGTACCTTGTCAGACAGGGCAGAGGGAATATTTTCTTCGTCGAAGATTTGCGCCTGAATCACGTACTTTTTTCCATTGGTAAGCGTATGTGCAGGTATGGTATGTTTTAGGGCATAGGTAGAGACGGTGTCGTCAAATACAGCGGTATTTGTTTCGTTATCACGGATGATAATCCTGTTTGCATATGCGCGGTTCCCGGTCCAGGAAAGACTGATTTCCCGGGGCAGGGCAGAGTCAAAGGGAGTTATGTGTCGAATAACAGGTTTTGCCAATGAATTCACCTCTTTCATATGATATTTATCAAATCAGGCCGCAGATGTGGATCCCCTTTAAATCTCCCATAGGTTCCTTAATCCACACCTTTTGGCCCCTTTTTAATGCGGCGCCGGGGAGGCAGCACTGTACGGTTCTTTCACTTCCGCTTTTATCCGGGACAACGTACCCTTTGGGGGTGATGTCCCGGATAACGGATTGATAAGTGCGGTCACAGTTTATTGCCTTTTTATCAACGGCATATTTGATTGCTTTTAACAATT
Source organism: uncultured Acetatifactor sp. (assembly GCA_964486095.1). Taxonomy (GTDB): domain Bacteria; phylum Bacillota; class Clostridia; order Lachnospirales; family Lachnospiraceae; genus Acetatifactor. The sequence goes on from CAZAMX010000566.1 coordinate 944, forward strand.
CGTCTGCGATATTGTTCATCTGCCTTATTACCTCCGTTTCTGCGTTGCCCCATTCTTACCAATTCACCTGGTATTTCTTTACCGCAATGGACTGCAGATCGTTCAGCAGGGTTTCGGCGGAAGTACTGTTGGTTACATTGGGAAGCGAAATATGGAAGTTCTGATTTACGAGGGGCTGTATATTTTTGTTGTTTGTGATGGTGATACCTGTTATCCGGTTTAAGTCATCCTGTACCAATCGGCTTTGTTCCTGCATGGCGTCCGGAAGCAGGCGCTCCAGATTATGATTGATGTTTTCCAAATAGGTATTGAATTTCTGCAGAAAATCATACATCCTGTCGCCGGGCTGTACGGGAGTCAGGCTCCGGCCATCGGGCGTATGCAAAATATTTCCATATTGTGAATGTCTTAAGCTGCCTGCCAGGTTCCTGATCTGCTCCTGTGTGGCAACGGCCTCGCCTTCCTTTAGGATGGCGGGCACTTCATTTCTCTTAAGTCCTGCTTTTTGTACCGGCCTGAAATCGGCTTCCTTTTGGGCTTCGATCTGGGCGTTGGCGCTTTCCCAGGCGGCATCTGC
>CAZAMX010000567.1:0-1518 GCA_964486095.1 uncultured Acetatifactor sp.
AAGCCGCGGCATACTGCCGTATCCGTTATGTGGGAAATGATTATGCCCGTACCGAGAGACAGCGTACCGTCTTAAAAGCTATTCAGGATCAGGCTTTAAAGTCGGATCTGAATACCCTGACAAAGCTGTTTAATAAAGTGGTGGGGCAGGTTTACACCAGCCTGAGTAAGGAAGAAATGTTGGAAATGCTGGGTAAGATCGCGGACTTTAAGATTGTGGATGAAACCGGCTTTCCCAAGGAGGGAGAGTTTGTTACCGGCAATATCGGAGCAAGCGGAAGCTGCATCATTCCGCAGGATCTGGAGGAAAATGTAATCTGGCTGCATCAGTTCCTTTTTGATGATGAGGATTATCAGGTGACTGAGGGCGTCAAGGAACGCAGCCAAACGGTAAAGTCCAGAACGGAAAAATATTTGAATAGGGACTGACGGAACGCCGGAATCAGGAGACAAAAGGGGAGCGGAACATGCTCCCCTTTTTTGCCGGATTGTTTTGATTGTAAAAGTGAGAAGGTTCCGTTATAATAATAAGGCGAAAGAATTTTATGGAGTCTTTAAATTAGGAAAGGCGGAGGGCAGCTTGGAAATTGATGTAATCATTCCCGTATATAAGCCGGGCAGGGAACTGCTGGTTCTGCTGAAAAGATTGGCCGGGCAGACCATGCCTGTGCACAAAATAATCCTTATGAATACGGAGGAAAAGTATTATCGGGAGCTGATTGATAAAACTGGGGAGGACCCGGCGAAGATCTTTGACAATGTGGAGGTGCATCACCTTGCCAAAAAGGATTTTGATCACGGCGGTACAAGGCACAAGGCTGTGCAGTATTCTCAGGCGGATATTTTTGTACTGATGACGCAGGACGCCATGCCTGCGGATCAATACCTGATCGAAGAGCTGACGGTGCATCTGCGGGCAGGACTTGAAGAAGAGCGGCAGAGCAGGGTGAGAGTGGCGGCAGCATATGGTCGTCAGCTGCCAGGAGAGGACAGCAGCGAGTCGGAAAAAATCTCCAGGTATTTCAATTATCCCGAAAAGTCTCGCATCAAAACAGCCGCCGATTTGAATACAATGGGGATCAAGACCTTTTTCTGCTCTAATGTCTGTGCGGCCTACAGGCGGGATCTGTATGAGGAATCAGGCGGGTTCGTCCGCCATACTATATTTAATGAAGATATGATTTACGCCTCAGGCGCCGTCAAAGCAGGATACGGAATAGCCTATGAGGCAAAAGCTCAGGTGATACATTCTCATAATTATACCAATATGCAGCAGCTGCGGCGCAATTTTGACCTGGGAGTTTCACAGGCGGAGCATCCGGAGGTATTTGCGGGGGTGCCCTCCGAGTCGGAAGGGAAAAGACTGGTGAAGGCCGCTTTCCGGTATCTGAAGCGGAAAGGAAGGCTGTACCGCTTTCCCGGCTTCTGCGTGCAGTGTGCGTTTAAGTATGCGGGGTACAAACTGGGAAAAAATTATAAAAAACTGCCGAAGAAGAGTGTGACAGCCCTCACCGCAGGC
>CAZAMX010000568.1:0-1514 GCA_964486095.1 uncultured Acetatifactor sp.
AAAAATTTTTATATTTTTGTATAAAGCCGGAAAAACGGGTTACAATGATAATAGTCAAAAGATAAGAAAAATACTTATCCTCCCCTAAGGAAGCCTCTGGGACTGCGGAAGCCGCGGTTTTAGGGGCTTCCGCTATTCACCTGCTGTCTGCCGAGTGTAAAAGGTGTCCGAAACCGGAAATGACGGATCTTTATCCGTTTGTCACTTTCTTTTCTGCGGGAAATATGATATAGTGGACGAAGGTTACTTTGGTTTGCTGCTTTTGTGGTTTTGGGTTTACGAACACATTCCCGGCCTATGAGCAGCAAATTAGGAAAAGAGGTTTTTATGGAACAATCTTCATCTAATCCCGGTCAGCATTCCCACAAGAGAACCCCGAAACAGATTGCGGCGCTTATCTGTGTCATTTTGCTGGCCGCTATGTATATAGTTACTTTGATTGTGGCTTTTCTGGATCTTGGCGATGCGGGTCGGCTTTTTGCTGGCTGTCTTCTTGCGACCATTGCCCTGCCCATCTTACTGTGGATTTACATCTGGCTCTATGGGATTTACCGCAATAAACATAATATGGCATCTTTGGATATACTGCACAGTGATGCATACACCGGCACCAATCTAGAGCCGGAACGCGCTGCGGAGGAAGAAGAGATCAATTAACCCTGTTCACACATGGCAAGAAACATTTCATGGATCCTGTTGTCTGTATCCAATTCCGGATGAAAGGCTGTCCCCAATTGATTCTCATACCTTACGGCCACAATCTGGTCAGCAACCCTGGCAAGTATCTCCACTTCCTGCGGGGTCTTTTCCACATAGGGTGCACGAATGAAGGTCATGGGAACTGTGCCGATTCCTTGAAATACCTCGTCCACATGGAAACTGCCCAGTTGCCTGCCGTAGGCATTTCGCCGCACTCGTACCGGCAGGGTGCCAAGCCAGACATGTTCATCATTACCAATCTCTCCTGCCAGAAGAATCAACCCCGCACAGGTACCAAAAACCGGCAGTCCGTTTCTGATCTTATCCCGCAAAGGTTCCAACATCCCCAATTCCACAAGAAGTTTTCCCTGGACCGTACTCTCCCCACCGGGCAGGATCACCCCGTCAAAATCCTGCATAAGATCCGTCTTCTGTCTGAGCGCAATACATTCTGCCCCCAGCATCCTGACCCGTTCCATCTGTTCCGCAAAGGCGCCCTGTACTGCAAGAACTGCTATTTTCTTAACATGTTCCATATCACAGTCCCCGCTCGGCCATCAAGAGTTCTATCTCCTGTTCATTGATTCCAACCATCGCTTCTCCCAAATCTTCCGATAGTTCGGCAAGCAGTCTGTTATCCTGATAGTTTGTCACGGCCTGTACAATTGCCGCCGCACGTTTCCTGGGATTTCCAGACTTAAAGATACCGGATCCTACGAAAACGCCCTCCGCTCCCAGCTGCATCATCAAAGCTGCATCGGCTGGAGTAGCCACGCCGCCTGCTGCAAAATTCACCACCGGCAGTCTTCCCTGCT
>CAZAMX010000569.1:0-1500 GCA_964486095.1 uncultured Acetatifactor sp.
GTTTCACCTCCAAGGGCGTTACGGTAAAGGCCGTTACCGATGTCAGCTTCGACGTAAAACCCGGTGAAACGATTGGTATCGTAGGCGAATCCGGCTGCGGCAAGACAACCCTGGGACGCTGCATCGTCCGGGCTTATAACGCTTCCGAGGGCGAAGTCCTCTATCGCACAAAAAGCGGCGAAGAGCTGGACTTTTTAAAGGTAGACAAAAAGAAAATGAAGGAGATCCGCAAGGAGATTCAAATGATCTTTCAGGACCCCTACTCTTCTCTGGATCCAAGAATGACGGTTTTGGATATTATCAAAGAGCCCTTAAAGGCAAATTATCCGAAGATGTCCAAGGAAGAGATGGATCAGCGGGCAAAGGCCATGGCAGAGAAGGTGGGCTTAAATCCCATGTATCTGATGCGTTATCCCCACGCCTTTTCCGGAGGACAGCGTCAGCGTATCGGTATTGCCAGAGCGTTGGTAATCGAGCCCCAGATCATTGTCTGTGACGAGGCCGTTTCCGCTCTTGACGTATCCATTCAGGCACAGGTCATCAACCTGCTGCGGGATCTGCAGAAAGAGCTGAAGCTGACCTACTTATTTATCAGCCATGACCTTTCGGTGGTTGAACATATTTCAGACAGGGTGGGTGTTATGTACCTGGGCCGCATGGTGGAATTTGCCCCGGCTGAGGATCTGTTTGAAAGGCCCATGCACCCGTACACGGAGGCACTGCTTTCTGCTGTTCCTGTAGCAGATCCTACCGTCCGGATGGATCGTATCCCTTTAAAAGGAGAGATTCCCAATCCGGCAAATCCGCCCAGTGGCTGCTATTTCCACGAGAGATGTCATTACTGCATGGAAAAATGCAAAACAGACTCTCCCGCCCTGGAAACCATGCCTGACGGACGTCTTTGTGCATGTCACAGAGCCAAGGAATTAAGCCTGCGGGGCTTTACCTATGACGAAAACGCAAAAACACAGCAGGAAGCCGACAAGAAAGGGAAGCCATAGAAGCGGCTCTACCCTGAGAATAATGTTTCGCTTAACGCTTTGCGGCGTCAGCCGCCACTATTGCATAGTGGCGGCTATTTTAACATGATAATTTTACAAATTCCCGCAGACTTTAAATTATCCTTGCTTTTTTAAAATATTTCTGTTACTATATAAAATATCTTATTCTGATAGCTCTGCGGATTCTTCTGCCGTCGGATCTTCTTCGACGTCCAATTCTCCGCAGCTCTGTTTAAATTCACGCAGGACGCGCTGAGTCTCTCTCAGCATCGTCTCCTTATCACCCTCAATATAAACTTCCGGGGGCAGCATCCGAAAATGAGCTCCGCACATTATGCTTGCATCCATCTCCGCAAGTTTATATAGCTTTCTCTTTCGATAACGAATTTTAAGTTTCTTAAAAAGCTTTTTTATTTTACCCATTTTGTTTTACTCCTTATAAAATTTAAGTTTGTGTTTCTTTTATAATTGTATCACGATACTTTATCACAAGCGCGTC